>JAUUYJ010000132.1 GCA_030588275.1 Candidatus Zixiibacteriota bacterium
CCGTCCGGTCATTGTCGCAACCCAAATGCTTGAGTCAATGCGCTTTTCGCCGCGCGCCACACGAGCCGAAATAAATGATGTCGCCGGGGCGGTCTTCGACCATGTCGATGCGGTTATGCTCTCTGCCGAAACGGCCACCGGCGAATATCCTCTTGAAGCTGTTCGAGCGATGGCAGATACAATAGGGGCAGCCGAAGAGGATATGACCCGCCCTCACATAAAATTTGATAACCAATTTCTCGGCGCACCAATTCCTCACAGCATCGCCTGTGCGGTAAGTTCTGCCGATCAGATGTGTCAGGTCAAGGTCATCTTTGCTCTGACGACTTCTGGATATACGGCCGGTTTGATTTCCAACCATTACCCGGGCCAGCCGGTCATCGCCCTGTCGGCCAATCAAATAACAACCAATCAACTAACCCTTTATCGGTCGGTCTATTCAATTTCGATTGACCATATTGATTCTTTTGAGCAATTGATAGAAGTAATTAACAAGCTGGCGCTTAAATACGGCTTGGCCCAATCGAATGAGACGGTCATAATTACCGGTGGCGCACCATTTGGATCAAACGCTCAAACAAACTTCATGATGGTCCATCAGATCGCCTGAACGGAGGGAATTTTGCGCTCCTGTCAACATCAACCGCCCCTCCGGTAAAACAGGATGGACAAGGAACAATCGACACGCTTTCGCTATAAGTTATTGACATAATCGGTCGTTTTATTGTAAATTTAGATTAAACTGTATCGAAATACTGAAATGGAGTGGGGTCTCAATCGAATGGCACGATTCTGCATCACATTGTTGCCGAATCTGTCAACTGAGTGGAACAGGCGATGACATTTACAAGTATAATAAAAAATTCAGGCAATGAATTTTGGTTAAAGGCATAATAGGCTTGTTTCAAAATGATATAATAATGGACGTTGATACCGGTGATATTCAGGTGGCTGAAAGTCCGGTTTGCCTCCAATCGATTGCTCTGGGGTCCTGCATAGCATTAATAATGTATGAATCTGAACTGAAGATCGGTGGCTTGGCGCATATCATGCTCCCCGGCAGATCAACCTCTAACCAAAAGCCTACCCAATATGCCGAAGATGCCATTGAATCATTAATTGATACGGTCAAAATTCTGGGCGCAAAGGCAGAGGATTTGCAAATTTCTATTGTTGGAGGAGCCAACATTCTCCAGGAGGGTGACCTCCCTGACAAGCTGATAGAATCTGTTTTGGGGCATTTGGAAAGACTGAACTTTGGTGTAACATTTATGCGTGTCGGTGGAATCCTGAGAAGAAGTGTAATGCTGGATACCAATTCGGGCCAGATATTTTTTACTGAGGGTGATGACACAACCAAAGTATTGCTTAGCGATATTACAAAACTATAGTTGCATGGGAAAAGAAAGTATGTCTGAGAAAAAAGCGATTGACTCAAATTATGCCTCAGAAGTAGCCGGTTACACTCAGCGAGTCTGGAAGATATATTTGCAAGTCGGTATTATCGGTCTTCTCATCGTGACTGCATTATGGTATATAATGAGCGCCGATGCGCGGATTTCAAATCGATACCCCCCCCTTATTGACGCCTCTACAAAAATCAAATACGAGGCGGCAATCGCTCATTTGTGGTTCGAGGAGGCTATCAGCGGTGACCGAAGCAAAAATATTAACAGTATATGGCATCATTTCAGTAAGGCGGAATGGTTCACACAGGTAATGCTTAACGGAGGTCAATGCGAGGGAGTTATATGTATTCCACTAAAAGATCCTAAACTGATAGAAAGCATCAACGGAGCATTGGCGGAAATAAAAACATTTCGAATCATTGCCGAGGAAAGATATGCCAATTGGGAGAATTCCTCAATCGGTTCAGAGATTGATCAACGGTTTGACTCTATATTCAATAGCCTGATATTAAAAATCGATGAAGTGGAATCAGCCCTACATCTGGCCATGCGCCGAGATATTAAGAATGTTCGGGTGGCGCAATCTGTATTGATCGTTCTGTGCCTTATCCTCACCGGCGTTATAGGGATCATTCTGCATCGTTTTCAGAGGAAACAGCTGATAAACCTATCAACGGTTAAAGCATCTAACCAGCAACTTTTAGCCAGCGACCAACAGCTCAAAGCGGCTAATCAACAATTAAAGGCTGGCGAGCAACAGCTCCGGGCGACAAATCAGCAACTTCAATCAAGTGAGCAACAGCAACGGGCCGCTAATCAACAATTGACAGCCAGCGAACAGCAACTACGTGCGTCCAACCAACAACTAATCTCAAGTAAGCAACAACAGATAGCAATTAACCAGCAATTGAGTGCCAGCGAACAACAGCTCAAAGCATCCAACTTAGAAATTTTACAGTCCCACCAAAAGCTCCAGTTGCATGTCCAGCATACACCTTTAGGGGTTATTCAATGGGATACTGAATTTAAGGTTACTGAATGGAACAGTGCCGCTGAAAAAATATTTGGCTTCACATCTGAAGAAGCACTGGGGCGACACGCCGCCGGTCTTATCGTGCCCGAGTCGGCCAAGGAAATCGTCGATCAGATATGGCAGGGGCTATTGGATCAAAAAGGTGGTGAACGAAGCACCAACAAAAACAGCACAAAAGAGAACAAAATTATTATTTGCGAATGGTACAACACTCCCCTAATTGATGAAAATAACCAGACAATAGGGGTCGCCTCATTGGTTATGGATATCACCGATCGCAAATTGGCTGAGATTAAACTAATCGAGAGTCAAAAGGCTCTTCTCGAATCTCAGGAAGTTGCTCGAGTGGGCAGTTATATCTTAGATATTGCTGCCGGCCTCTGGACCAGTTCCAAAGTTCTCGATGGTCTCTTTGGGCTGGAAAATGAGGGCGAAAAGCGCTCTGTAGATACCTGGCTTTCTGTTATTCATCCTGACATGAAAGAGGAGATGATGCAGTACTTCACGCACGATGTTTTGGAAATGTGTGGACGCTTTGACAAAGAGTACAAGATTATCAGGAATAACGATGGGGCAGTTCGATGGGTTCACGGCATGGGTCAGCTTGAACTAAACGAAAAGGGTGCGCCAATAACAATGATAGGCACTATCCAGGATATTTCTGAGCGTAAGAAAGCAGATCAAGCCTTGCGGGAAAGCGAGCAGAAATTTAGAGAGATCATCACCAAATTGCCAGTGCCGGTTGTCATAACTGATAAAGAGCAAAATATCGAGCTGTATAATGACAAGTTTACCGAAATCTTCGGATATACGAAAGAGGATATAACGAAAGCGGAAGACTGGTGGAATACTTGCTACCCCGATCCCAAATATAGAAAAACCGTCCGACAGGGATGGGAAAAAGCAACCAAAGTTGCCCACGATGAAAATGTTGAAATTGCCATGCAGGAGTGGCGGATTGCGTGCAAGGATGGAAGCTTTAAAGATGTCGAATTCAAGTTTATGCCGCTAGAGGATATCTCACTTATAATCATGAACGACATCACCGAAACCAAACGTCTTCAGGAGTTGGAATCGCGCGCCGAACGACTTGAAACGGCCGGTACCATCGCCGGACAGGTAGCCCACGACTTCAACAACCTCCTGGCACCTTTGATGGCTTACCCGGAATTTATCCGTGACGAACTGCCTCGCAATCATCCCGCTCTTGAGTATCTGGATCAGATTGAAACTGCATCTCATAAAATTGCCGACATCAATCAAGACCTTCTGGCAATGGGTCGCAGGGGCCATTACAATCAGGTCGCCCTCAATCTGAATGCGGTCGTTCAACAAACTTTGACGGAGCTGAAGCCTTATCCAAAATCATTGATATTCGAAGCCAACCTTAGTGATGAGCTGATGGATATTCTGGGAGGCGGCGCACAGCTCCATCGTATGATCAGTAACCTGTTGCATAACGCCAAAGATGCCATGCAGGATATTGGCCAGATCACGGTCAGGACAGAAAATTATTATGTTGATGACGTTTCGGTTCTCTATGGGCGCGTTCCCAAAGGTGAATATGTCAAGCTGACGATCTCCGATACCGGTTGTGGTATCCCTGTGGAAATCATCCAGAAAATTTTCGATCCTTTCTTCACCTCCAAAACAACTGACAAAAGGCGCGGCTCCGGTCTTGGGATGAGCGTCGTCGATGCGGTGATAAAGGATCATCATGGCTTTATCGACCTGAGCACCAAGGTCGGTGAGGGGACATCGTTTTATATCTACATCCCGATCACTCGGCAATTATCGGATCAAACAGATTCAGAGACTATCACCGGGGGCAACGAAAAAATTCTGGTTGTTGATGATGATGATGTTCAGCGCCTGGTATCATACCGGCTTCTCAAAAAATTGGGATATGACGTCAGCACCGTTGGTAGTGGTGAAAAGGCATTGGAATTTCTCCGCGAAAGTCGGCGGGACCTGATCATTTTGGATATGGTTATGCCGGGCGGGATTGATGGAACAGAGACTTACCGCCAGATTATTGAGATCAGCCCCGGGCAAAAGGCGATCATTCTCTCAGGGTTTTCCGAATCGAACCGTGTTCTGGAAATCCAGAAACTGGGGGCCGGTGCCTTCATCAAAAAGCCTATCATGATAAAGGAAATTGCCGCCGCTGTTCGGACCGAGCTTGAGCGTCTGGTAAAGAAAACAAGCAATTGAGCCGTTACAGCCTCGTCTTAATTGTGGAATTGATTAATGCTTTGAGGTAATTCGTCAGCAATAGGTATCGGAACATACCTGTTCTGGCCCAGAATGGATGTAGTCGCATCGTTTTTGCAATATAAAGTAGATCAAATTCCGATCTCCTTGAATCCAATAATATGTGATGTCGAATCTCTTGCGGTGCAAAACGAATATTTATAAATTGCAATTATTAGACAGGCCAATTACCAACGATCGGATATCTGATGAATGAATTTACCAAGCAGTTTATTTGGGCACAATTGGGGGCGGCAATCGATACGCTTGAAAACTGCATCAACACCTGCCCCGATGAGATCTGGTCGGATCGCACTCCGAGGTTGGAATATTGGTACGCCTGTTTTCATACCTTATTTTGGCTCGACTATTATCTGACGGAAGACCTGAGTAATTTCAAACCGCCCGAACCGTTTGGCATGGAAGAGATGGACCCGGATGGTGTTCTGCCAGACCGCGTCTATTCCAAAGCGGAACTGTTGACCTATCTCAATTTTGGCCGGGACAAAGCGCACCACATCATCGAGTCATTATCATACGAACAAGCAACCCGCCCGATAGAACTGCGCCGAGCAACCATCAGCTTTGCCGAACTGCTTCTGTATGTTATGCGCCACCTCCAGCATCATGCTGCGCAACTAAATTTGATCCTGCGCGAGAAAGCCAACATAGCACCAAGCTGGGTCTTCCAGGCCAAACCATAACAAGCGAAACGCGGCGAACGATTTTCCCGGAAAGTGGCAAGCAGGCCAGTTTAAAACAGGTTTTTAATATCAGCCTGCAACTGGTCAGACATCGGCTCAATTTTTGATTCGTAGCGAGACACCAGATTCCCGTTGCGGTCCAAAAGAAATTTGGAAAAATTCCATTTGATATCTCCCCTCACTTCAGATTTTTCGGTCAACCCGACAAAAAGAGAATGTTTGTCATCCCCCAGAACGCTGACTTTAGCCATAATCGGAAAAGTTACATCAAATTTTGTCTGACAAAATTTTAAAATCTCCTCATTGGTCCCCGGCTCCTGTGCTCCAAAGTTGTTAGCCGGAAAACCAATCACGACTAAGCCGCTATCACCATAAAAACGGTACAGCTGTTCCAGATCGGCATACTGCCTTGTATAGCCACAGGCGCTGGCAACGTTGACAATCAAGACAACCTTTCCTGAATAGGCGGCCAGGCTGGTTGGCTGACCATCAATAGTATGAAATGGAATATCTTGAAAACTAACCGGCACACTCTTCTGAACTTCAGCTTTATCAGCCATATAACCCTCTGATTTTTTATTGTCAGATTTCTGGTCGGTACATGCGACCATAATAAGCGAGATCAAAAATATCCCTAAAATATTAAAACGGTTCATCTAATCACCTTTCATTTTATCCCGGATCGTGCTTCCCGAGATCGGAACATACCCTTGGATGTTTCTGATCAAGTTCTACGAATGGCCAGCTAAATCTGCTAAACGAAGTTTAGGTTTCATCAGGCGCTTAGGCTAAATCAAAAATTAGCAGTTCCGCCCGTTCTACTCCGGTCAGCTTAACTTCAGCCTCATCGCTGATCGCAACTCCATCCCCGGCAAAAATCGACTCATTATTAACCTTTGCCGAACCGAGCGCCACCTGCAACCAGAGATGACGACCATTGGCGATCGGAACCATTAGCGACTGATCTTTGGGAAGGATCGTGGCATAGACAGAAACATCCTGGTGTATTGTAAGTGATCCGTTTCGCCCATCGTTCGATCCGATCAAGCAGAGTTGCCCTTCCTTGTCGGCATCCTCAACCTTAATCTGGGCATAAGTTGGCTTGATCCCCGGCTCGCTCGGCGTAATCCAGATCTGCAGAAGATGGAGCTCTTCATCGGCGGAGCCGTTAAATTCACTATGTGTGATTCCACTCCCAGAACTCATCCCTTGAATCTCTCCAGCCAGGATCGCCGAACCGTTCCCCATGCTGTCTTTATGCTCTATGGCCCCTTTCAGGATATAGGTTATTATTTCCATATCCCGGTGAGGGTGCGTGCCAAACCCGCGACCCGGTGCAATCCGGTCATCATTTATCACCCGTAGTGAGCGAAAGCCAGGAAACCGCTCGTCATAATATTGACCGAATGAAAAACTGTGAAAACTCTTTAGCCAACCATGATCGGCTCGACCACGATCGTCGGCTCGCCTGATCTCAAGCATATTTTTCTCCGTATCATCAAATTCTAATAATTTATAACAACAAAATCCATAAAATGTTTGTCAAAATTACTCATCCAATTCGAGCGATTGCCTTATCTATCACAGTATCAGCGACTTACACGATTAGATCAATTTTGGTCAATATAGGGTCAAACTAAATTCATGGACTATAATGGTCGACAAGAGGTATTAGGATCAAATACAAATATGAAAAATATTTTTTAATCAGGAGG
>JAUUYJ010000153.1 GCA_030588275.1 Candidatus Zixiibacteriota bacterium
GGCGATAAGCAGTTACAACAACAATAACCCTACTCTGGAAAATTAATTTCCAGGGTCAACTTTTAATGCCCGAAGGGAAATGTCAATGCCAATTTACGACACTACCGTTATATTAAGCCCTCAACTTGAAGAAAAAGGTATCGACGGTCGCATCAAAGAGATCGCCGGTCGGATCGTGGAAAATGGGGGTAAAATCATCCGTGAAAACCGAATGGGAATGCGCCGTCTGGCGTACGAAATTCAAAAGATATCGCAAGGGTACTATGTTATCTTCATCTATGAAGGAAACGGTGATCTGGTCAAAGAGCTGGAACGGAAATTCCGTCTTGATGAATCATGCTTGCGCTTCTTAACCTGCCTGTATCAGGAAGTTGCTCCTCCGAAAGAACGTTTCGTACGGGAAAAACCGGGTGCCGTAGCGACGACCGACAAACCGGCTGTAAAGTCCACCGAAAAACCGACCGAAACGACACCCAAAGTTGCTTCCGAAGTTGCTCTGAAAACGACAGAAGCTACCGCCGTTCCGGTAACGGATGAGGCCCCGGCTGAAGTCCCCGCCCCCACCCCCGTTGCTACTACTCCTGCTCCCGCTCCCGCCGCAACTCCTGAGGCTGAAGCCCCGGCGACTCCGGCTGAAAAGGATGATTCGGCAACCGAAATGGAAGAGCTGTAGGATCGAATTGTGGTTGATTCGTTCAATAATAAAATACTGATGAGCGGAGTAACCCCCACACCTGCGGTGTGGGATATGCCCCGACAAGCGGGATAGGAAAAAAAGCTTATGCTCACTCCGTTTCGCAGGTTTTCTAAAAATGATAAAGGATAACTGTAATGTATAAATCTGGTGGAAGTAGAAGAAAACGGCATTGCCGTTTTTGCGAGAACCATGTTGACGTCGTCGATTTTCGTGATGATCGTCTGTTACGCCGGTTTGTAACGGAACGTGGGAAAATTATCCCCCGTCGTATCTCCGGTACCTGTGCTTTTCATCAACGGGTGGTGACAACTGCTATTAAGCGGTCTCGCCACGTTGCTATTTTACCCTACACCGCAGAAACTTACAAGTAAGACCAGGCGAGATTGTTTGCTGATGTCACGAACTGTCGCACCGGTCGGAATTTCTTTGGCGGTCTTATCGCTGGGTTGGGTTATTTTGCCCCGTTTGGATTCTATTGGGGTTTTTCCGGCGATGCTTTTATCCGCTATCGGGTACCCGATGGAGATTATTCTTGGGCTGTTTTTAATTTTGGGAATGGCCGAAGGGTATCGTCGTTCGCTCTGGATATCTGCCGCGGCAATTTTGATATTGGCTGGTTTTCTGGAGATCGCGGTTTCGACGAGCGAGCTGATTTTGCCAATTGTGGCCAAGGGTATTCTGCCGCCCCTTTTGGTTGGTGGACTGGTCAGTCGAGGTTGGAAAGCGGGTCGTTCTTTGGCCGTCGCTTTGGCCGTATCCGGGATAATAATGATGCCACAATATCTTGAAATCAGCCAGATAATGAATGATAACTCCGATCAGATGATGGAGTCATTTCGGGTCGATACATCTACTGATGCAAGTAAGTCAGATGCGACCAATTTATCTGATGAAGTTGATAGTTTGGCGGTTACCGGAACGACAACCAGCGCTGATGATCAGACAACCTCAGGTGGTGGCGCCGCATGGCTTCGCTCATTAGGATACAATTCCAAAATGATTGAAGAGATGCAGGATGCGATGGCTTGGGCTCTGTTTTGGTCGCTTCGCCTTTTGCCGACGATGCTTCTTATGTCCGGATGGGCTCAGCTGATTATGGCTTTCTTGCTGGTGGAGTGGTTTTATAGGCGTCGTGACAGCTATTTTCCCGGTTTGGGGCCATTCATTTATTGGAAAGCACCGGATCAGTTGATATATTTTCTCGGCGTGGCTTTGATGATGCGGATGACAATGGATGGATCGGGTCAGGTTGTGGCCGATAATCTTCTGTTTGCCTTGTCGATTTTTTACTGTATCTGCGGTTTGGCATTCTTGGAGCATTTGCTTCGGAAGATAAAATTGCCGATATTGTTTAAAATCCTTTTTTACTTCGGGCTGTTTTTAATGCAGCTTCCGGGGATGATGATGGCCGCTGTGGTTGGGCTGTTTGACAGCTATTTTGACTGGCGCAAAATCAGAGCGCATAGCTTGGGATAACCGCAGTTTATCGGCATATAAATGTTGATGAACCGGATAGCAACACAGAAAAGAAATAAAGAGAAGGAAAGGATATAGAATCATGAAGATCATACTCACCGAAGATTTGGACGGCTTGGGTCTCTGCGGAGAAACGGTCGAGGTAAAAGCGGGATACGCTCGTAATTTTTTGATCCCGCGCAATTTGGCTATCACCGCTACTCGTGGCAACTTGCGAGCGGTCGATTCGGTCAAACAACAAAAAGAGATGCGCGACAAGAAAAAACGTCGTGGTGCCGAAAAAGTACGGGACAGTTTGGAAAAATTGACCTTGACGACCGAGTTGGTTGTTGGGGAAGGGGATCAGGTTTTCGGATCGATCACCTCGCATGCTATCGGCGATCTAATCGATGCGGCCGGTGTCACCATCGACCGTCGTTTGATTGAGTTGGACGAACCGATTAAGGCGTTGGGTGTTTTTACCATTAAGATCAAAGTTGATCGGGATCTATACGCTGGCGTTAAGCTGTTCGTGGAGAAAAAGGCTTCGTAGATGGCCTTTGTCGAAGTTACAATCGACGGCTTGGCGATGGATATGGTTTCCAATTCGCCGGTAGTAGTCCTGAAGGCGGACGATAACGAAAAGGTTTTGCCGATCTGGATCGGCCATTCTGAGGCTTGGGCGATTGCGATGGAAATTTCCGGGGTGGGGGCCAAACGGCCCCTGACCCACGATCTGTTTCGGATCGCCCTTGAGGCTGTTGGCTGTCATTTAGAAAAAGTCGAGATAGTCGACTTGAAGGAGCAAACCTTCTACGCCCGGCTCTATATAAAAAAGGGTGATGAGATCATCAATATTGATGCTCGCCCGTCTGATTCGATTGCTCTGGCTCTGAAATCGAAATGTCCCATTTATGTTAATGATGAGCTTTTTGATATCAAAAAAGAGGATATCCCGGAAGATATGCCGGATGTGAATGACCCGGAGTCGCTGGCTGAACGTCTCAAAAAAATCGATCCGGAAGATTTCGGAAAATATTCGCTGTAGCTTCTAATCGGATAATTCCATCAAGTTAGCCAAATACGGCGATGAAGTTTTGGTATGCAAAAACCTCCGCTCAACGCAGATAATGAATTTTGTCCAGGGCTTTCAAAGGGAAACAATTCCTTACTCCATATGTAAAAAAAACGGTTGCCATCAAACCGATAGCCTCTTAGCTTTTATACAGATATCCCAATTGTTGGGAAGAATTCTATATCATGGACAGGATGTGATAATAATGATCCGTGTGGTTTGGATAGGGCTGACTATATTTCTGTTTATTAATGCCTGTGGGGAGGAACCGAACCAAAATCAAACCGATAGTGATGACTCGATATCGGTTTCTACAATTGTCGCAACAATGAGGGATGGCACGCTCATTAATCCAGCCGGGCAATCGGTAGAGAGCCGCATAGTTACTCCAGAGGGATTTGAGCGGGTAGTTAAAAAGGAAAGTTCTTTTGAAGAGTACCTGGGGCAATTACCTTTGAAGCGGCATGGGGCTGATGTCTCCTATCATAACGGAGTTACCAAATTCAACAGTAATATATATGTCGCAGTGGTTGATCTTCCTATTGGATCAAAAGACTTGCATCAATGTGCCGATGCGGTAATCAGGCTCCGTGCCGATTATTTGTGGAATGAAAAAAAGTATGACAAAATTCATTTTAATTTCACTAACGGCTTTCGCGTTAACTACATCGAGTGGATGAAAGGAAAGCGAATTGTTGTCAGGGGGAATAAGGCATCATGGACCGAAGCTGGCTCCCCGTCAAACAGTTATCAGGACTTTTGGAACTATCTGGAAATCATATTTACCTATGCCGGGACCGCTTCTTTATCAGATGAGTTAGAGCCTGTAACTGTTGACGACCTTAGAATTGGGGATCTGTTTATACGGGGAGGTTCTCCGGGGCATACGGTAATTGTGGTTGACCTGGCGCAAAATCGACAAACAGGGCAGAAAATCTTTTTGCTGGCTCAAAGCTATATGCCGGCTCAGGAGATTCAGATTCTGGCAAACCGCAATGACAAGACTCTCGATCCCTGGTATCCGGTTGACTTTGGAGATCAATTATCAACTCCGGAGTGGATATTTTCTAAAACAGACTTGAAAAGATTTGTGGATTAGTGAGAAATGTAAGATCTTTTTGTCCCCCAATTAAGGCTTCAGATTGGATCGACCGGTTTCTTAATAAAATAGATCAACTATTCAGAGGCGTTCCTCAGACAATGCGATAATCTCCGTAACTTTCATCCTACAAATAGGATGAGTTGAAAAAGAATCGCGTCGAAAACTAAGATAATTTTGGTTTTAGCCGATAATTGATACCATATGGAAACAGGATACGATTATCAGCCAGGTGCCGATCTGGACCAGCATTATAAGCCGGAACCACCACAAGCTCCAGAAATCAAAGAATCGTTAAGGCAGGGAAAGCCGCGTTGGCGTGAATATGTCGAAACTATCGTTATCGCCCTGTTGGCGGCGGCCTTGTTACGCATTTTTGTCGTCTCCGCATACCGCGTTTCATCCGGATCGATGGAAGATACGCTGACGACTGGCGATTATATTTTTGTCAACAAACTGGCTTACAATTTTGGCGAGCCGAAAACCGGAGATATCGTAGTTTTTGAGAATCCGTTCGATCCTGGAAAAGATTATATCAAAAGGTTGGTAGCAATCGAAGGTCAGACGGTTGAGATCGTCGATAAGATTTTATATATAGATGGACAGGTAGCCGAGATTCCTGAGTTTTCCAAGCATATTGACAATCGTATTTTACCGGAAGTGTTATCCAGCCGGGATAACTTTGGTCCGATGCAGGTTCCGGGCGGTCAGTATTTTGTGATGGGTGATAATCGGGACGATAGCCAGGACAGCAGGTTCTGGGGATGCGTCGATAAAAGTTATTTCAAGGGACAGGCAATTTTCATATATTTTTCATATGAGCCAGACCCCCAATCACCAGAGTGGAAAGCCCCGTACGTCGTCGAGTTCTTTGAAATCGCCTTCTACAACCTCACCCGTTTCCCTTCACGGTTGCGAATCTGGCGTATCGGAGAAATGCTCTAATATTTTCAGGCCGTACGAGGGGCCGGTAGCACTCTACCTTCATTTTCCGTTTTGCACCAACCAGTGCAACTATTGCGATTTCTACAAAACAACCTATAGTGCCGATTCGGCGCGACGTTTCTACAAAGCTTTGTTGATCGAAACCGAAATGGTTTTTTCTGACTTTGAGCATGAACCGATCGAGATCAGCTCAATCTACATCGGTGGTGGGACGCCATCACTTTTTGATCCGGAGCAGATTGACCAATGGCTCGACCTGGTAAAATCGTTTTCAGAATTTGCGACCGACGGCGAGTTCACCGTTGAAGCTAACCCGGAATCATTGAGTGACCGGTTTGCACTGCAATCGTATGAGCTGGGAGCGAACCGGATTGTAATTGGTGTGCAGTCATTTGAAAACAGATTTTTGAAGCCGCTCAATCGCAAGCAGTCACAACGGGATATTTACCGCGCTTTTTATAACGCCGAGATGGCTGGGTACAAAAATATTGGTGCCGATTTGATTTACGGCTTGCCGGGTCAAAAGATAAAAGATCTGCGTCTTGATATAGACCGGCTGACCGCACTTAAACCGAACCATATTTCGTTTTATCAATTGACCGTTGAGCCGAAGACCATTCTGTTTGATGATGTCGCATCGGGCCGGATCGTTTTGCCAAACGATGAGACGCTGGCGGAGATGTATCGGGTCGGGACGCATCTTTTGCAGGATAAAGGTTTCATCCGTTACGAGTTGTGTAGCTTTGCTCGTGATGGAGAGATCGGGAGGCACAATTTTTCCTATTGGACCGGTCAGCCTTACATCGCGCTTGGCCCGGCGGCGCACGGGTTTGTCAACCAGCATCGGTACGGAAATGTTGCCGATATTGAGCATTATATCGATTGCTTGGAAAAGGGCCAATTGCCGCAAGCGTTTGTTGAAAAACTAACCGAGGAGCAGATGCTGGCCGAAACGATTATGCTGGCTTTGCGAACATCGGTTGGGATCGACAAGAAAACTGTTCTGCGCCTGTA
>JAUUYJ010000206.1 GCA_030588275.1 Candidatus Zixiibacteriota bacterium
TGCCTGAAACGATTTAAAATCAACCTCAAAACCACCAAAACTATATTTGTCACCCTTCAAATTGTCGGTTGAGTACCAAACCTGCCGACGAAACATCGCCGCAATCCGAAGCAGTAACTCCTGCAAATTAAACGGCTTGGTGAGATAATCATCCCCACCGGCTAACAGTCCGGCAACCCGATCATCATCCCGATTGCGTGCCGTTAAAAACAGAACCGGTACCGTTCCGGCCTCTTTACGGATCGTCCGGCAGACCTCCAAACCATCTTTACCCGGTAACATAATATCCAGAAGGATCAGATCGAACTTCCCACCACGCCAAAATTCAAGGGCCGAATTTCCATCCGGCGCCACGATCACTTCGTATCCGGCCCCATCCAGAGCCAGAGACAATCCGTCGGCAATATGTTCCTCGTCTTCAACGACCAGAATTTTTTTCTTCATTATCCCATCAACGGCAAAGTAATGATAAATACCGATCCCTGTTTCAGCCCGGCGGACTCTACGACAACCTGACCATGATGCGCCTCGACAATTTCACGAACGAGAAAAAGCCCCAGACCGCTTCCCTTATAGTTACGGGAATTTTCATCCCCGACGCGATAGAACCGCTTGAAGATATTTTCCTTCTCACTTGCTTCGAGACCGATACCGTTATCTGATATCTTTATCGTCGCCTGGGTCGTATCAGATGTCAGAGTAACCGAAATCTCACGCCGCTCCTCGGTCGAATATTTGAAACCGTTATCAACCAAAGCGGTGATCGCCCGACGCATCGCCTGATAATCAGACTTGATTATGATATTTTCCGAGATGACCCGGTTAATCTTTCCATGATACCTTTTCGCCGTCAGTTCCAGTTCATTTAGATACTCATTCAGATCGCCGGACAGATCGGTCTGAGCCAGTTTTAGTTTATAACCGGCTTTTGAAAAATGTCCCGCCTCCAGAACATTATCAATCAACCCTTCAAGCCTGACACAATCTTCGATCATCTTGGGATAAACCTCATCCTTTTTATTCTCCGATAAGGTTCCGGTCATAATCGTCTCGACGTAAAGTCGTATCGAAGCTAATGGTGCCTTCAGTTCGTGCGTCACTGAATGGAGAAAATTTTGTTGACGGAATTTTAGCTCTTCCGAACGATGCAAGGTTCGGTATATCAAAAACGCACCGGCCATTATGATAAGAAAGAAAAAGCCACTTTCCGCACCAAACATATAAGTTGTACGACGCGCCTCGCTGTCAAGGTTCGCCTTATGCTCCGGAGCGACACGGATCATCTCCGGTGTCACCCACACCCAGATCATCTCGGTACCGTCATGCTGACCAGTCGCCCGGTATTCCAAATCACCATTAAATTCGGTTAAGGAAATAAGCGGCAGGTTGGGATCAAAATAGAAAACAATCCCTGACGGCGAAGGATAATAGAAAGTGGAATCAACCTGCCCTCCTAAAATTAACTCTCCATCACCTGCAATAAGCCGACTATAACCGATCACACCCGGATCGTTTAGAATTTCTGCAAAAACCTGGTTTGCTTTGATTGAGGATAAATCTATCTCGGTCAGCCGTAAATTAATCCTCTCGGCCATTAATTGAAATTGGTGATTGATGGAGCTGGCAATCAGATCGGCGCGCAATTCCAAAGCTTCGATTTGAAGTTGTTTTTGTTCCTGACCGGTTTGAAAATGAAACATAACCCACCAGGTCAGCTGAACCAGACAGAACAGTACCAGGCAAAGGAAAATTATCAAAGCCACGCGGGCCGGCTGACGATTTTGATTGAGTGGCATACCTTCCCTAACCGGTGCTAACCGCTTTCCCTATTGCCTGCGCCGCTCGATCAAGAAGATCGTTGGTGTGGGCCAGCGAAACAAACATCACTTCGTAGCCTGACGGGGGCAGGTAAACGCCGTCGTCCAAAATCGAACGATGAATTTTATTATAGAAGTCGATCGCAGTCGAATCAATCTTGTCGGCTCGCCTCGGCTGATCTTTCTGGAACAGCAACCAGATTATCGAGCCAAACCGCATGATACAGCAATCTTTATCTTTGATATTTTCCAAAAGCCGCTTTTCAAAATACTGTCCCAACTGATTGAGCTTTACAAAACCATCTTTCTGTTCTAAGAGATCAAGCGTTTTCAACCCAGCCGCCATCGCCACCGGATTGCCGGACAACGTTCCGGCTTGATAAACCGAACCCAACGGAGCCAGTTTTTTCATGATATCGGCTCGTCCGCCAAAAGCACCAACCGGCATTCCGCCACCAATGACTTTTCCAAAGGTCATCAGATCGGGGGTGATATGATACATTTCAGCCGCTCCACCCCAGCCAACACGGAAACCGGAAATCACTTCGTCGAAGATCAATAAGGCTCCATGTTTCTGGGAAATTTCCCGAAGGAATTTCAAAAACTCGGGTCGCTGAAGAAGCAGACCATTGTTGGCCGGAATTGGCTCAATGACGATACAGGCAATCTCGTTGCCAAATTTTTCAAAGTAATCGGTCACCGATTGTTCATCATCTAAATCGGCAATCAATGTATGCGCCGCAAAATCGGCCGGAACACCACCGGATGATGGCTCACCCAAAGTGACCAGTCCCGACCCAGCCTTAACCAGCAGATAATCGGAATGACCATGATAACAGCCGTCGAATTTGATAATTTTATCCCGACCGGTAAATCCGCGTGCCAGCCGAATCGCCGACATGACCGCTTCGGTTCCGGATGAAACGAAGCGAACCATCTCAAGCGGTCCAACCTTGCTAACGACCCGCTCGGCCAGTTCAACCTCAAGTGGAGTCGTCGCTCCAAAACTGCACCCCTTTGATGCGACCCGATTGATCTCAGCGGTCACATCCGAATCAGCATGACCCATAATTAGCGGCCCCCAACTACAACAAAAATCTATATACCGATTACCGTCACAATCGATCAGTTCCGCCCCTTCACCACGCTCAATAAAAGGGGGCGATCCGCCAACCGCGGCAAAGGCCCGTACCGGAGAATTTACTCCACCCGGAATAACCTTTTGGGCCCGATTAAAAAGCTCCTCTGATACCGTAAGCTTACCCAAGCCAGCCTCCTTTTAAAATATCACGCAGATGATAAGTCAAAATAATGTCAGCTCCGGCCCGACTGATCGAGGTTAAATTTTCCAGAACCATCATCTTTTCATCAACAAGTTTTTTCTCAGCCATAACTTTTACCAGGCTGTATTCGCCGGAAACGTTGTAGGCTGCAACAGGCAGTTCGGTATTACGACGAAAATCGGCGATGATATCGAGGTAAGCCAAAGCTGGCTTAACCATGACGATGTCAGCCCCTTCTTCACAATCAAGCATGAGCTCCGACGAAGCTTCACGACGGTTGCGGAAATCCATCTGGTACCCTTTCCGATCCCCCTTACCGGGAGACGAATCGCACGCATCACGAAACGGGCCGTAATAAGCAGACGCATACTTGGCTGAGTAGGCCATGATGATC
This sequence comes from Candidatus Zixiibacteriota bacterium, assembly GCA_030588275.1. Lineage (GTDB taxonomy): Bacteria > Zixibacteria > MSB-5A5 > GN15 > JAAZOE01 > JAUUYJ01. The sequence goes on from JAUUYJ010000206.1 coordinate 3,495, forward strand.
GTGTTCGGATGATTGTTCTCTTCCAGCGTTTCCCGAATCCGCTCAACCCGTCCATCCATCATGTCAGACGGTCCAACGCAATCACAACCAGCCTCGGCATGGTCCAAAGCCATCTCGGCTAAGACCGGCAGGGTGGCGTCGTTATCAATCTGGCCATTTTTAATAAGTCCGCAATGACCGCTGTCGGTGTAAGCACACAGACAGATATCGGCGGAAACAAACAGGTCATCGCCATACTTGTCTTTGAGTTGCTTAATAGCTTTGGGAACTAACGAATCGGCTCCTACCGCCTTTGATGCCGTTGCATCCTTGTGGTCCGGAATGCCAAAGATCATGATCTTGTTGATACCCAATTTGATGTCGGACGCAATTGACTCCAGAAATTTGTCGGTCGATTCCCGATAAATCCCCGGCATCGACTCAATTTCGGTCCGTATGCCATCTCCGTCGCAGACAAAGTACGGTTGGATCAAACCGTTTAACTTGATATTGGTTTCGGCGACCATCTCACGGATAAGATCCGTACGCCGTAAGCGTCTTGGTCGCATATTTAGTTCACACATATGGAAAGCCTCCGGGATTCGGCAATTATGTGGAGTGAGCCGGGCGTTACTCCGCCTTAGTCAACTCCAGATAAGCCTCCTCAACCAATTTATCAGGATCGGTACCGGTCACGCTGGAGCGAACCAGGCCGGTCCACAAATTATCTTTTCTAATCCCCATAACCGATTCCAAGCCCAGCTTGTCCCCGTCGATGGTTGAATAAACCCCCAGCGGAAGTTGGCAACCACCATCGAAACGAGCCAACAAACCCCGTTCAAGGCGAGTCTGCATCCGAGCCATGGGGTCGTCGAGAGTTTTTACAATCTTGTTAATTTCCTGATGGTCCGAGCAGGTTTGGATACCCAAAATCCCCTGAGCCGGTGCCGGATAAAAATGATCAATATCCAAAAGTTTGAGCTTAATACCACTCAGATCAAGGTCGAGTCGCTTTATCCCGGCATGGGCGATGATTATCGCATCATACTCTTTATTGCGTAGCTTATTCACTCGGGTCGGGACGTTGCCACGTAGATCAACAATTTTCAAGTCCGGAGATATCATTGTAATCTGTGATTGCCGCCTGACCGATGAGGAACCGATCGTCCCCCCCGCTTTGGTAAAAAGCGGTTGGTCCAGATCGAATGATTCTTCACGGATCAAAAGAGCCTCACGGCTATCGGCTCGGAAACCGACCGCCGACAATTCTAAACCTTCCGGCATCGTCGTCATCAGATCTTTGAGAGAGTGAACCGCTAAGTCAACCTCTTTGCTTAAGAGCGCTTCTTCCAGCTCTTTGACAAAAAATCCTTTCCCTTCCATTTTCTCAAATGACAGGTTGGTGATTTTGTCACCCTGGGTCTTGATTATATTTAA
>JAUUYJ010000352.1 GCA_030588275.1 Candidatus Zixiibacteriota bacterium
TCGGAAGTCGCGTTGATCGTCACGAGCATATTGGTGAAGGGTTTATCGGCGAGGCACCATTTGGCTTTTTACTCAATGACAAAAAACTGGCCAAGATTCCGAAAGTGCTGGAAACGCCAAAAAAATCAGCCGACGAAGATATCAAAAATCTAAATAAACTCCGGTCGCTGATTAAGAAAAAGTAGGATTTCAAGAACTGAACTCAAGGCAATAGCAGGCAAGAATAGGCAAGAAGAGAGAAGAAGAGAGAAGAACAAAATGAAAATAGGTATAATAGGATTACCACAGTCGGGGAAGACGACGATTTTTAACGCCGCCTCCGGAAAATCGGAAGCGGTCGGAGATTACTCGCAAGCATCACACCGAGCGATAATAAAAGTTCCCGACGCCCGCTTGGATCGTCTCTCGGAATTAGCCAACCCGAAAAAAACGACCTACGCCGAGATTGATTATATGGATATGTGTGCTTTTTCCGGCAAGGGGAAGGAAGCCGATCAGAGCCAGATTAAAATCCCGGAAGAACTCAACTATGCTTCAGCGCTGATGGTTGTTATTGATTGCTTTTCATCAGATTGTGAGCCTGAAAAAAATCTCAACCTGTTTCTTGACGAGCTGATTCTTTCAGACCAAATCATCATTGAGCGAAACATCGACAAGAAAGAACGAACGGCCAAAATGACCGGCGATCAGGAAGGGTTGATCGAAGTTGAAGTACTCAGGCGATGCCTGGCATCCCTTGAAGATTCAAAACCACTTTCCGAATTAGACCTTTCCGAAAACGATCGGAAAATTATAAAAAAGTACGCTTTTCTATCCCTCAAGCCGTTGTTGGTTGTGCTCAATATTTCCGAAGATGATATCGGGAGTGATTCAAAATGGATGGATAAATTTGCCGATCACGAAATGCCTGGTATTCGGGAGTTTGTCGCAATCTGTGGCAAAATCGAGATGGAGCTGTCCGATCTTGATGAATCTGACAAAGCAGAATTTCTTTCAGAATTGGGAATCAGTCGCCCGGCGATGGAGCGGTTGGTTAAGCGCTCATTTCACTTGATGGGTCTGATTTCGTTTTTCACCGTTGGCGACCCGGAAGCGCGCGCCTGGACGATCAAGGCCGGTACCAACGCTCGCAAAGCGGCCGGCGCGATCCATTCTGATCTGGAGCGGGGTTTTATCCGTGCCGAAGTTATCAAGTATGAAGATTTTGACGAACTTGGTTCGACACCAGCGGCCCGTGAAGCGGGGCGTTACCATGTTGAGGGAAAAGATTACATCGTCTGCGATGGTGATGTCATTCTGGTCCGGTTTAACATATGATTTAATTAACGCTTCCCCCAATGCGAAAATATTTGGCACCAATCAGATCAAGTAGGGTGCCCCCCAGCTTGACTGGGTGCTCCTTACAATACCCTACAAATGCTTATCAAAAAAACTGGCCGTGTGGTCCAGCACCTTTTCCAAATCATCCGGCATTCCGACCCACGGATGAGCAGCCCCAAAGGTGTGACCGGTCTCCGGAATTTTAATCAATTCGGTCTTATCGGAATCACCCCAACCGGCCAACTGGTCCGCCTCAATATGCGGGATCGCTTCGTCGTTTTCCCCATGAATGACCAGATAGGGCCGATCCAGATTTTTGACCCCTTGCTCAATATTTAATAAACTATCGCCGTGCTTTTCAAGATCGTCCAGCAGAGTTGAATTAAGGTTCATAATCTGCCCTGTCCGCATATTCTTGATCTCAAGATACCCAACCTCGCGCCACCGTTTTTTGACCGCATCGGAATACCGATCAAGTCGGGCCACCGAAGCCCAGGTCACCGCCGCCTTGACTGCCTTATTCCCGGTTGCCGTCAAAACAGTAATGGCACCTCCCCGGCTGTGACCAACCAAACCTACCTGGTCAAATTTACGACCGAAAAAACCACTCTTACAGGCATCAATAAGCTCGTTCAATTCACGAATCTCACGGGAAAAATCATTTTTGGCAAATTTATCAAGCTCGGTAAATTCGGTTGGCTGGTCGCCTATTCCATTGTGCGAAAAATTAAAGGTCAGGGCAAAAAATCCCCGGTCAGCCAGGTACTTCCCGATATGGGGGACAAAGCCCCAATCTTTGAATCCCTTGAACCCATGAACAAAGATGACACAGCGGCGCTCAACATCGGTCGGATCGCCAAAGCTGGTCAAAGACAGCTTTTCACCATCGGTAGCAGTAAAAATAAGGTCGTTTTTCATACTGCCAATATTATCGTTGAAAGGAATAATGACAAGAAAA
>JAUUYJ010000061.1 GCA_030588275.1 Candidatus Zixiibacteriota bacterium
GACTACCCGTATGCCGATTGGATGGAGGCGATTGGGGATATTAATAACGATGGTTGGACCGATGTTCTCTTGAGTTATGTCGATGGCCCCCTTTATTCCCAAGTGGCATATATTTTTTGTGGTCCAGAGATGGATACCCTTGTCGATGTTGTCTATGGGGGAGGGCATTTCCGTAATAAATTGATTGAACTCGGTATAACTGGCGTGGTCGGTGTAAGTTATTTGGGCACCAGCTTTTCAGGTGCTGGCGATGTTGATGGTGATGGGATTGATGATGTATTAATTACGGCTCGAAATACCATTCAGGAAGCGAGTAATCAGGGATGGCTGTTTATTCAGGCTGGCTGGGATGAAAATGCGACCGATGTTGATGAAGATTCTGACAATCCGATCCCCGACGAATTTGATTTGAGCCAAAATTATCCGAACCCGTTCAATTCAGGGACGATTATAAAGTTCACGATACCTCAATCTGCACACACTCAAATTGTTATTTATAATATCCTCGGTGAGAAAATCAGCACTTTGATAGACAAATCTCTCCCTGCCGGTAAGCATCAGATTGCTTGGGATGGCAATGATGGAAAAGGCAATCCTACGTCAACAGGGATATATTTTTATAAAATCGTTTCCGGTGACTTCACCGAATCCAAACAGATGATACTTCTGAAGTAGATTGCCCCCAAAACAGGGGATATTACCACTAAAATCGGAGAGATTGCCGCGCTTCGCTCCCTACAGGATGCAATCGCAATGACAGGAAATGATAGATTGCCCCCAAAATTGGGGATATGACCACGCTTCACCTTTAGTGCTTGACGCTTTGTAATTAATTACTATAATACTAATAGACATCAGGAGTTACGCTGAAGGAAAAACTCCTCATCTGGTTACTCTCTGCTCTGTTGATCTACTATTTCTATCCGTGCTTTTCGTATGGCTGGTCTCCTCACAAATTGACCAGTACTTGAAGTCATTCTTTGCCGCCCAAAGTACTAATGTAGAGATTATTGCGGTTTGCGAATTCTGCTTAGAGTCGATATGGAACTTTCTATTGGTCCGGCAGATTCATTAAGCGGTTGGGCAATTTGACAAACGGGAGATGCAATGTTACGCAACGTCATCTTTGGGTCATTTCTGGTTTTAGCTTTCCTATTCTCGCCGGCCAATTCGCAAGAGTGGTTCTCCCCAGTTGAGGAAATTGATTTTGGATTTGATCCGGTAGAAATACATCGACAATTGGCAGAGTCGAAGGCTGGTTCCGCTGAGAGAAGAGCATATTTTCAAGAGGTGGCACTATCGGCCAAGTCAACCAATTGGTCAGAGTTTGATGTTACATTCTACGATATCCTATGGCACCCGGTTTACGCGACATCCTCAATCAGCGGTACGGTTGGGATTTATTTCAGGTCTTTGGTATCATCACTTGACAGCGTGCAGATTAATCTATCCGATAGTTTGTCGGTCGATTCCGTATATTCAGACGCCGGATTGTTATCGTTTACTCACCAGGAAGATATTGTGACAATCTATCTTGATCGTTCATACGCTCAAGGGGAGTTGACTGGTTTTACAATTGTCTATAATGGTCAACCAGCGCCTGGTGATTACAATTGGTATGCTACTTTGTTTTTTGGGAGCCATGAAGGCAATCATGTAATCGAAAGCTATGCTGAACCGTACTCCGCCCGGACCTGGTGGCCCTGTAATGATATTCCACTCGATAAAGCCGACTCGGCTGATATTCGGATCATTGCCGATGATGGTCTTACGGCGGTCTCAAACGGTTTACTTATCTCCGACACCGACAACGGTGATGGCACTCATACCGCATATTGGAAAGAGCGATATCCGATAGCAACCTATTTGTTGTGTTTGAATATCAGTTACTATTGGCAGTGGGTCGATTATTATCATTATTCTCCGACCGATTCGATGCCGATTGAAAATTACTATTTTCCCAACCAGCATGATTCGGTGCTTGAAAGTTACGCTGTTACACCGGACGGGATGAGTGTCTTTGCGGACCTTTTTGGCGAATATCCGTTTATTGAAGAGAAATACGGTCATTCTATGGGGGTAGTGCATGGGATGGAGCATCAGACTAATACTTTGCTTAATATTCAATTATCCAAAGCTCCTGTAATTGTAATCCATGAGTTGGCGCACCAATGGTGGGGTAATCTGGTTACCTGCGCCGACTGGCACAATATCTGGCTAAATGAGGGGTTCGCTACATATTGCGAGGCTTTGTATTATGAACAGAAATTCGGAATGCCATATTATTTGCAATACATGTCTGCGATGGAAAACTACTCCACGGGGTCCGTTTTTGTATATGATACTACCAATGGAGGTCGCATCTTTAATGCATCATTGACTTACTATAAAGGGGCGATGGTTCTACATATGCTCCGCCGCCTGGTTGGAGATGATCTATTCTTTCCGATATTTCCAGTTTACGCTGAACAGTTTGCTTATGGTAATGCGACTACTGCAGATTTTCAAGCAGTATGTGAAGAGGTTACCGGTTTCGATCTTGATAGTTTTTTCCAGCAATGGGTATATGGTGATGCCTATCCCGACTATGCCTACTCTACCAAAATTGTACGATCCTTCAATAAGGATGCTTCCTCAAACTATATTACGTATCTCCATCTCGAACAGACCCAGCCTACCGATCCTCAACTGTTTATCACAGCCGTTGATCTGCAGTTTTGGATTACTGATATCTACACCGTTATAACGGTATGGAATGATCAGCGAAGTCAAAACATTGTCATCCCCACAAATTTTAAACCGGATTCAATTGGAATTGATCCTAAACACTGGCTTTTAGAAGATCACACTCTGGTCGGTTTCAGACTGTATATATTTACCGACAGCCTTTCAAATAGCGTTCAGGGAGATGAGTTTAGTGATACGATTGTCATCGCCAGTGCAAATGATGAATTTACCGCCACAGTAATTTCTGGGGAACTTCCGGACGGTTGGAACCTCGATCAATCCACCGGTATCATTTCCGGTCGTTCTTTCGAAAGCGGGTTGTTTACATTCACGATTGGTGCCGTTGACAACATTGAACCGAGTTATACAGACAGCAAGGAGTACACAATAAACATAGAAGATGCCGGGTACGGTCCGGGTGATGCTAATCTCGATGGAATGGTCAACGTTGGTGATGCTGTATTTTTGATAAACTATGTTTTCAAGGGTGGCCCGCCTGCTGAGGTTTCCAACTTTGCCGATTGTAATTCCGATTGTTTTGTTAATGTGGGAGACGCAGTCTATCTGATAAATTTTGTGTTCAAAAGCGGGTCTGAGCCTCAAATGGGATGCACTAAGTAAGCGCAAAAACAGGTTTTGTCTGGGTTTTGGTGGAGATAATCTAACTCCACACACTACGTTTGGGGATATGCCCTCCGCCAGAGGCGAAGGGTAGAATATCTGTACGCCCCGTATCGGACTACGTCCTACGGGATTAAATCGCTGTGCTCCGACATCAGCTTAATAGTGGCGATGTAGCTCTGGCATTTTTGGGGATACATTATTTGGTGAATTTATTTTCTTACTGAATATTTGTTCGGAATGGGTGGTCGCCTGAAAGCGGCGATGCGCCTTCGTAGGTGGGGTTCTAAACCCCCTCGCTGGCTGTATGGTTTTAGGAGAAGTGATATCTCGCCTTCGCTAACGCTTCGCAGATTGAAACTCTAACCCCGCTCGCTTTGCTCAGGGATAAGATAATCTAAGCTTGCTCGCCCCGATGGGGCTTCGCTGCGAAGATTATCTAAAGGCGGCTTCCGGATTCGAACCGGAGAATACAGGTTTTGCAGACCCGCGCCTTACCGCTTGGCTAAGCCGCCTTAAATTTTAGATATAAAAAAAAGCGGGAAACGAGACTCGAACTCGCGACAGCCACCTTGGCAAGGTGGTGCTCTACCAACTGAGCTATTCCCGCTTAATTCTCTTTGTTCAGGCTGTCAATATATGATCCAATTGCCGATTGTCAACCGATTTCTTGACCCCTGTATCTTAATAATCGACCCGATCTGCTCTTTCTTTAATTAGGCTAAATAGTTGCGATTATGGCGTTTGCCTTAATAGCAATGAATCCAGCCGAGGGATGTACCAAGGGGCGAGACGGGCGGAATGAGAACGGTAAATTTGGGCCTGTTCAAAGTTTCCAAGGCTGTATTCATACCGATAGAGATCCTTGTAAGCATCAAAAACAAGGCTGTCAAACTGGACAATCATTTGAAGCGATTTATACGAAGATTCAAAATCACCGTCAAAGAGATAGGCAATCGACATATAGTGGCGGATGTAAGGATAACCTATGGGCGGGGAGGGTGAAAATGATAACGCTTTTTTAAAAGAGTCCAACGCCGCCGGGTAATCTTTTTGATTCCAAAGGAGGTTGATCCCTGCATTAAGATTTTGAACCATCTCGACCGAGACGTCTCTTTCAATCGGTTCCTTGATTTCAAAATACCGTTTAAATATTGGATGGAGGTGCGTTCCATAATGAAAAGATATCGTTCGATAGTTGTCTAAGAATTTGGTATAGAGAAACAAGGCTCGCTCTGCCGGTGCGGATGGTTTGAAACCGGTAGAAAACATGATGTAATCCGGCTGCCGTGATAAGAGATAGTGGCTGTTATATTTTGATTCTCGCCAACTACTGGTCAGATTTTCTATCGGTGGTTCCGGATGGCGGGCAATGGTAGAGTCGGTCAGACCGAGCATATCTATAACATCATGGTCGATCAACTTGTATCCGGCTAATCCTATCGTGCTGATCGCGATTGAGAAATTAGAATGATCTGACTGCTTCAAACGGTCGATGACGTTATCGATTTTAGTGGCCAGGCCTCGTTCGTTGTGCAGGTAGGTTTGAACATAATTGAGCGGCATGTACAATTGCCAGATAAAGACAAGAAGAAGCGAAGGGATAACAATTACCAGTCGATTTGATAATTGAAAAACTCCGTAAGTGAAAAATATAATTAAAAATGGCATTATCGGAATAAAAAAGCGATGGACTTTGAGAACATCACCACCTACGAGAAGGATATAAAACAGATACAAAAACAGGATTACCGCGATAGAGCCAAGCTGGTTTGGCCTTCTGTAAAAAACTATCAGGCTGGGAAGTAGAAACAGGCCATAGCCCCAATAATGGCCAAAATAAGTTACCGCATAACTCCATCCATATTGCAACTGTTCGAGGGAGAACCCGGTTTTGGCATAGAACGTATTGGGTAAGAGTGACTGGTAGTATATAAATTTAAAGATTACGAACGGCAGTATAAACAAGGAATACCCGAGCACTATTACAAGTAATTGACGATATCGATCCCTCCTGCCAAAAAACTCCAATGCCACCAGAATGAGAAATATCAAGAACCCTTCCGGTCGGGTTAAGGTTGCGGCGACCAAAGCAGGTATGACAAGTAGCGAACGCTTCATAAAGCAATAATATGATGACAGGATCAGTAAGGAGAACAGGGCGGTTTCCAATCCGGCGCCGACCCAATATGAAAAAGAATAACAGACGCCCAACATTAATGATGCGACACCAGCACCGAAACAGGGGCGAGTTATTCCGCTCGCCTCAAACCGATCGCAAGCGATGCGATAGGTCATAATGATTACCATTCCCCCTATCGAGACACCGAGCCAATGGGCAAGAATTGGCATTTTCAGTCCAATTTGAGCCCCGATAATGATGATTAATGTCCAGAGAAAATTGGTATAACCCTCGATCTGCGCGCCGATATTATACACCAACCCATGACCGTTTATGAAATTTGTGGCATAGCGAAAGGTGATCCAGGCATCATCCTGAGTGAATTGTAAATAGCGGGTTAAAATAAAATAGGTAATCAGACTTATCGTCAGGAGGGTCAGTCCGAGTTTTCGATCAACGGTTTTTGAATTACCGGCCATGCCAGCTTGGCCCTGTTACAATTGTTATGCGAACTGTACTGCTCGCTTTATTTTTTGCCACAGGCAAGATTATACAGGCTGACATATTTTTGGGCCGAACGGTTCCATGAATAATTTTTGTTCATGCCAGCCTTAACGATTGTTCTCCAGATTCTCTTTTTTGGAAAAACTGCCAGAGCCCTTTTAACTGCCGTTAGCATTTCATCGGCATCATATTTTTCAAAAACAAACCCGGTCCCGGTTCTGGTGGTAGGATCAAAATCGTCGATGGTGTCGGCCAATCCGCCGGTTTTGCGAACAATCGGAACGGTTCCGTATTTGAGGCTATAAAGTTGATTCAGTCCGCACGGTTCATATCGAGAAGGCATTAAAAACATATCGGCACCGGCCTCTATTAGATGAGCCAGGTCGTTATCGTATTTCAAAATTGCGGCACATTTGTCGGGATGTTTGGTTTGAAGATCAGATAGCAAAGAGTGGTATTTTTTATCGCCGGTTCCCAAAATTACCAATTGCAAATCGAGTGACAACAGTTCATCGGCGGCCTCCTCAATCAGATCGAACCCTTTTTGATCGGCCAATCGGGAGATGATTCCAATCAATGGAACATTATCTCGTAACGGTAAGCTGATCCGATTTACTAATTCAACCTTGTTGTTTCTTTTGCCGGATAGCTGAAGGGGAGAGTATCGAAAAGGAATATACTTGTCTTTTTCCGGTGACCATTCATCGTAATCGACGCCATTGACGATACCGTATAGATCTTTGGAACGGGATTTTAGAACTCCCTCAAGGCCGCATCCGTATTCCGGATCATTCTGTATTTCATTGGCGTACTGATCGGAGACGGTGTTCAGGATGTCGGCGTACCACAGGGCCGACTTCAGGTAATTGGTTTTCTTATAAAATTCAAACGGACCGGTCGGCATAAACAGCTCGTCGTCGAGCCCTAACTTGGTAAATGATTGCGCCGGAAACAGGCCCTGATAGGCCAGGTTGTGAATGGTAAAGAGGGTGGCGGTATTGGTAAAAAAGGGATCGTCAGCTTCGGAGGTTGCCAAAAAAGCCGGTATCAAGGCTGTTTGCCAATCGTTGGCATGGATGATGTCCGGTTGCCAGTCGATGCTTTTGAGTGATTCCAGGACACCGCGACAGAAAAACAGAAACCGTTCATCGTTGTCGGGGTAATCTTTTCCGGTGGTCGGGTTCTGATAAATACCGGGCCGTCCGAAAAAATAATCATTGGCGATGAATAACTGTTCGGTAAGAGTGACAAGATCGGTTTGGCGGAAGAGGTCGAGGCGTTGGAGGGTGCCATTGACGTTGATGTCAAGTGACTTGTCATGTTGGGCCGAGCTTAAGAGATCATTAGAGATGACATCATAGCGCGGCATGGCCGTTTTTACCTCATGCCCCAATCCTGCGATGACTCCGGGTAGAAATCCGGCAACGTCAGCCAATCCACCCGTTTTGGCGAAGGGGAATATTTCGGAAGAGACGATCAGTATTTTAAGCTTTTTCATATTCTGCTTTCATCCAATGGTCATCAAACGGATCACTTGGTTCCTGGAACGGTTAGTTCTCGCAAAAATTTGGCCGCATCTTCGGGACGAGTTGGGTTGATATAAAAACCGGTGCCCCATTCAAACCCGGCTACCCGGGTCAGCTTGGGGATGATTTCGATATGCCAGTGGAAGTAATCTCGATATTCGTTGCCGATAGGTGAGGTATGTAAAATATAATTATAGGACGGGTTATCCAGGCCGGCTTTTAATCGGGCCAGGACTTCTTTGAGTATCCGGGCCAACTCATCCAGAGCATCCGGGTCGGTATCGGTATAATTGCTCAGGTGAGATTTTGGCATAAGCCAGGTTTCAAAAGGAAAGCGACTGGCATAAGGAGCAAGGGCAATGAAGCTGTCACTTTCGGAAACGATGCGAGATTTATCGATGATCTCCTGCCTGATGATGTCGCAGAAGATACAGCGCTCTTTATAATCATAATATTTTTTTGAACCGGCCAGCTCTTCGGCAACCCGTTTTGGAATTATCGGAGTTGCAATCAGTTGGCTATGACTGTGATCAACCGAGGCTCCGGCTGGGCCGCCCTGATTCTTAAATATCAAAATATATTTGAAGCGGGAGTCGCGTTGCAGGTCGAGGTATCTTTCCCGATAAGCCCACAGAACATCACGGATCAGTTGAGGTTCGAGATCGACCAGGCCACAATCATGATCCGGGGTCTCAATAATTACTTCGTGAGCCCCAATGCCGCTCATCCTGTCATAGATCCCAACCGGTTCTCTCTGGAGTGTACCCTCAACAATCAAGGCCGGATATTTGTTGGAAACTACGCGCAAGGTCCAGCCGGGAGAGTTGGCTTCGGAATTGTCGGAGCGGTAGGCGGCAATTTCGCGTGGTGTGGCTGATTCATTCCCCGGGCAGAATGGGCAGGCCTGCGAAGATGTGGTTGTCATCTTCTCGGAAAAATTGATCGGTCGTTTGCCGCGCTCGCTGGAAATAATTACCCAGCGACTTATGATCGGGTCTTTTCTTAGTTCCGGCATCAGATTCTCCAATCGGGGCAAGAGGAGAGGTTGCGAAATGGGAGAGGAGATTGTAATAATGCTCTCCGTGATGTCTCACGTCGAGATGCGATTGAATGGATGGTCAAGTCATTTCCTCCAGGTTCGTTCTCAGCAGATCTGGTCATGCCAGCTCGTGCCCTGTTTGCCGGTAAATATATTCAAAGAGATCGGCATGTTCTTTCTGAAACCGCACGTCACGGCGCGACATCGCAATCTGAGCGACCTCAATTGCTTTATCCAACCGATAGGTTGTTAATGTTTCTCCATCTCCCCAGCTGAACGAATCTATTTCCGGATTGGTCACAAGCGAGCCACCGTAAATATTACAAGAGAATCCGATGTTCATTCCGGTGTTCAAAAGGGTTCCGATGCCGGTTTTTGTGTGGTCTCCCAGAAACGATCCTACTTTGGGGGAGCCTGAGTCAACCTTGTTGCCATCAATAGATACCGCTATATTTTTATAGTTATTCTTTAGGTCTGAATTGGTCGTCATGGCACCCAGATTGACCCAACTACCGAGGTAGGCATGCCCCATAAATCCATCATGATATTTATTGGTATAACCCTGGAAAATCGACTCTTCCACCTCACCACCGACGCGGCAGACCGGACCAAAGCTACAGCCCTCGCGGATATTTCCCCGAAATATTTCGGTATGGGGTCCTATGTAACAGGGGCCTTCTATGTATGATAATGCCCCAACTTTGGCTTGATCATCAATTATAACCGGTCCCAAGCGATTGTCGATCACAACACCGGGGCCAATTTCAGCCGTCTGAGCAATGAGAATGTTATCGTTTGATAATATCCGGGCTGAGAAGTCAATTGTTCTGCTTTTAAATCCTCCCGAAAAGCGGGTCTGTCCGGACAGGGTGAGGAAGTCGGCCGTTATTTCACTTGGGTTATAGTTGACCATGTCCCACAGATAATTATAAAATTCAAACTCCCCTTCAATGATATCGGCTTCCGCTCCGATCGCATTCAATGTCTCTTCCACAGGGAGGTTGAAGGTTTGGGCGTCAATCGGAGTCAATTGGCCAATGATGACTGCCGCCGCCACGGTTGTCCCTTGCCGATAAACTTGATTGGTCGTTGCTCCCAAGAGAGCTTCGGTTAGCTTCTTTCCCAGTCGCAAACGTCCATTGATAAAAATCGTTCGACCATTTTGGTGCTTTGGCAGAGAGTTGACTGAACATCCGGTCTCAAAAGCCACGATTGGGGCCAGGTAGTCGCGGCAGAACAGTGAAACATTATAACCGGAGAAGCTTTGGGCAATTTTGTCCCTGATGGTCATCGCCCCACAACGAAGCTCGTAAACCGGGCGGCTCAAGGTAAGCGGGAAAAAGTTGGCGAATTTATCATCTTCAAAAATCAGAATTTCTTGATCCATTATTCTCTCGTCACTTATTGGTCAACAATTGGGGCTGTTGAAAGCTATCGTTTATTACTGCCAAAATTAAGCCTGCTGGTCAAAAGAATCAATTAAAAATTCTTCTCACGTTTGAGGATATAAACCAGGAAAGGATATCCGATGGAATAGCAGGCGACGGTTTGCCCGATAGCGACACTCAGGACAAGCATCCAGTAGGGGAGGCCATAGGCAAAAAAGAGGTAAGCTGGTACGCCCAGAGCGTTAACCAGAATCGGGGGGATTGCCGCCAGCATCGGTTTTTGAGTTTTTCCGAGACGGTAGGTTAGCCACGCGGCCAAAAGGGTTAAAAGTGGCCCAAAAATGACATCCAAAAGGGTGGTCATTCCCATAAAGGCACCCCACGCATTTGCAACCAGACAACCGACAAAAAGACCGAGGATTGCCCCAGGGAAGACAAAGGGGAGGACCGTCAGGATTTCAGCAAAGCGAACCTGAACTGGTCCATAACTTATCAGGGAAATTCCGGGTGTGATGGTGATAACCACATACAGGGCGGCAACGATCCCGGCGATGGTAATTTGTCTGGTTTTATTCTGCATGGGAGTCAGATTATAGTAAAATTAATCAATAGTCAATCGAAATTAGGACTTCGGGATATTAGCATAATAACGCATGGTGGATAAATAAAACGCCGTACATAGGCAATATTCATCGATGATTAAGTTTAACGTTGACACAATACTCCTCTTTCTCTATATTGAAAATGCACCAAGGGTTACCGGCACTGTCCTTTTTATAAATTTATACTTTGATTATTTAGAGATTTAAGCGACTGAAGATGCGCTTAAATACTAATATATAATAGGTATGATAATATAATGTTGTCTGAGCGTTAACTTTTTATGGTGTTAGGAGGATTCAATGCAGAAGAGATATTTTGTAATCCTACTTGCGGC
>JAUUYJ010000057.1 GCA_030588275.1 Candidatus Zixiibacteriota bacterium
CAAAAGATGGGTGAGGAAAGAGGATGCTCATCTGATTCGCCGGTGCCAATCATGTCAGGATTACACAATTCGGATGCGTCGTAAAGAGGGTCCGGATCTGTATATCCCGCCGCGGCATGGGAGTCGCCCGAGTCGCCCGACCCGACCGGCAAAGCAGACACAGCCAGCCTATCAGATTCAGACATCTTCGATAGGGAACCAACCTCGGATCAAAGCTACGGAGACCGCCTCTATCTTCATCGAATCGGTCATCTGATTTACCCAGATTGCTCCTTAATCACAGCCACAGAATAAAAACGACCAAATCGGTTTTAAAATATTGAATCGGCCTCGATTAGAGCTGGTAACTTACTGTAAATCATAAGATTACCGGTATCGCATTTTCCCCAGAATTCTGTTTTTTACTTGCCGTTGCCCCGAAATAGCGGTATCTTATAGGTTTACGGTAAAGGTACCGGTTCATGAGTCAAAACAGCGAAAAACTCGGTAACATCCTTGAGACAGTTATGTCTCAATTGGGACAGCGCCGAAATTATCATGGATGGCAAATTGTCAAAAACTGGCCGGCTATCGTTGGTGGCGAAATCGCCGCAGTCTCCCGAGCCAGACGGTACGCCGAAGGAATTTTGACCGTAAATGTTGCCAGCGATGCCTGGCGCCAAGAATTGGAAATGCAACTGGAACATATTTTAGGGAAGATTCGATCCCGGCCGGGAGGCAAGGCGGTTAGAAAAATCGTCTTAAAAGCCGGATCGATAATGGAGACCGAAGATGAGCAGTACCACCGAGAGTAAGAAAAAAGAACCGACCAAAAGCGGCTACGACGCTAAAAATATTCAGGTCCTGAAGGGGCTTGAGGCAGTGCGCCGTCGTCCGGCGATGTACATCGGAGATATCGCCAGCCGAGGCTTGCACCATCTCGTTTATGAAGTTGTCGATAATTCGATTGATGAGGCGATGGCCGGGGAATGCGATCATATTCAAGTTTTTATTCATGCTGATCATTCGATCACCGTTATCGATAACGGTCGCGGTATTCCGGTCGATATGCATCCGACGATGAAAAAATCGGCTCTTGAAGTAGTTATGACAACTCTCCATGCCGGCGGAAAATTTGAGCACAGTTCCTACAAGGTCTCCGGTGGTCTCCATGGTGTCGGTGTCTCGGTTGTCAACGCCCTGTCCAGTTGGTGTAAGGTAGAAGTAACGCGCGGCGGAGAGGTCCATTTCCAGGAATACAATATCGGTAAAGCGGTCAAGCCGGTCAAAAAAATTGGTAAGAGGAAGACGACCGGAACCAAAGTCAGCTTCATGCCGGATGACAGCATCTTCCAAAAGGTTGAATTCTCCTTTGATCTCCTTTCCGGTCGCCTGCGTGAGTTGGCTTTTTTAAATCCCGGACTCAAAATCGATTTGACATCTGAAATTATCGACAGAGAGAAAGAGGCGACCTATCATTATAAAGGTGGCTTGTCATCGTTTGTCGAATACCTCAATGAAAACAAATCTCCCCTGTACAAAAAGCCGATCTGGTTTTCTAAGGAACTGGATGACGTTGAAGTTGCCCTGGCAATTCAGTACAACGACAGCTATAGCGAATCGGTTTACTCATTCGTCAACAATATTCCGACCATTGAGGGTGGAACTCATCTGGTCGGTTTCCGAACTGCCCTGACCCGTACGATCAACAATTACTTCAACAAAACCAAAAGCGGAAAAGGAAGTAAAGGTGGCAGGGTTGGCAAGGGAGGGAAAAACGGAAAAGTGAAAGATGTCTCGATCGTTGGCGAAGACAGTCGTGAAGGTTTGGCGGCGGTTATTTCGGTCCGGGTCATCGACCCTCAGTTTGAAGGACAGACCAAAACCAAGCTGGGCAATTCAGAAGTTAAGGGGATTGTTGAGCGGGCTGTCGGAGAATACCTGGCCGAATATTTTGAGGAAAACCCCTCGGTTGCCAAAAAAATTATCGACAAGACAATCTCTGCGGCGCGCAGTCGGGAAGCGGCTCGCAAAGCACGGGAACTGACCAGACGTAAAACCGCTCTGGATGGTGCCGCCTTGCCGGGCAAGCTGGCTGACTGTTCCAGCACCGATCCGGCTGAGAGTGAAATCTACATCGTTGAGGGAGATTCGGCCGGTGGCTCCGCCAAGCAGGGACGGGACCGACGCTTCCAGGCAATCTTACCGTTGCGGGGTAAAATCCTAAACGTCGAAAAGGCTCGAATTGACAGAATTCTGGCCAACGAAGAGATCAAGTCGATGATTACCGCACTTGGATGCGGCTTTGGTACCGAAGAATTTAACGTCGAAAAAGTCCGCTACCACAAAGTGATAATTATGACCGATGCTGACATCGATGGTGCCCATATCCGGACGCTGATATTGACCTTCTTTTTCAGGTACATGAAACAGCTGATCGAAAAAGGGCATATCTACATCGCCCAGCCACCTCTGTTCCTGCTCAAAAAGGGACGCTCCTCCAAATATGCCTACTCCGATGACGAACGGGACCGTCTGGTCAAAGAGATGGGTGGCAATGGTGTCACAATGCAACGGTACAAAGGTCTAGGTGAGATGAACCCGGATCAACTTTGGAGCACAACGATGGACCCGGAAACCAGAACGCTGATGCAGGTCAGTATGGAAGATGCGGTGGAGTGTGATGTGCTGTTTTCTAAGTTGATGGGTGACGAGATTGCCCCTCGTAAGAAATTCATTCAAGAAAACGCCACCTACGTCAGGAACCTGGATATTTAGCAAACAGACCTATCACAGGTAATTGACGGTAGGTCGAACAGGTTTCAATTTCGACAAATAGAATTATTGATATCAGCAGGTTTCTCGAAAGAGTCACCTGCTTTATTATGGGAGCCAGATTTCTGTTTTAATATTGGAGGGACGTGGAGTAGTGCGGTCTATTTATTTTTGGAAAATTATTTCATGTCAAACTATAAACCGACCTGACGCTCCGCTGTCGCTGCTTCCCACAAACTTCTTGACCGATAAATTATTACTGTTATATTATTTGTGCATCTCCTCACCGCCAGAGGCAATTAAAAAATGACGTAAACATCGAGGTTGTAAATATGCTGGCCAAAGTCACTTCTCTTATCTGCGCAACGCTGATCTTATCATTTTCTTCTGCTATCGCTATTGACCTCGGACATGCTGTCATTTATGACACTCCACTGGATAAGATACAATTAATAGAAAAATTGTATAACCAGGAGATTGGATCGGAACTTACCAAAGAGCAAAACCAGCAGATCGCCAGCTATCGCTACACAGGCGATACTTTGCGGGTTCTGGCGATCCCGGTCGAATGGACCAACCGTCCGGCGACTTACTCGCGGGAAACAATTGACTCGATGCTTTTTTCCCGGGACGTTTTTTCCGGTGGTTCGGTGGCCGATTATTACGATGAGGTTTCTTATGGCCAGATGACCGTTATCGGAACTGTTGTTGATTGGGTTGATGGTGGTTGGTACGGCGAAAATGGTTATTTTGATTTTGAATCGCTTTTGCCCGGCATTGACGCTTATGTCGATTTCTCCGAATTCGATGGCGACGGTGATGGTGCGGTTGATGCTTTGATATTTATCCGCTCAGGCACCGGCGAGGAATTTTCCCACGACCCGGAAGATATCTGGTCGCACGCATACACATATCCTGATGGCTATGGTCCCGGACCATTCGACGGCGTTTTGGTCAGTCATTGGAACACCTCACCGGAAATGTACCCGTTGCGTTGGCCGGACAACCCGACTGTTTTTTCGATGATTGATACTTTGAACAGCATCCGTGTTTTCTGCCATGAGTTGGGGCATAATGTCGGCTTGCCCGATCTGTACGATTATGATGCCAAGCTCAGCATCCCTACATACTACACTCCCAACGATGACAACGATCACCCGCTCGTCGATTGGTGCGTCATGGGATATGGTGGATATGGTATTTTTGCTCTGGGAACATGGTCGGTCTCTCATTTTTGTGGTTGGAGTAAGCAGGATTTGGGCTGGATCGAGCCGATAGAGTTGGTCGGGACCTATGAGAATTTGGTCATCGAAGACATCGAAACATCCAATCAGAATTCTCTATACAAACTTCCAATTAACATCTCTGAAGGAGAGTATTTTCTCCTTGAATATCGCAATCCGTATTCGACGGCGCAGTACGACAAGCTTGATTCTGATTTCAGTTGCTACTTTTTCCCCGATCTGTCCTTTGGAGGCGATTCGCTCAAACGTGGTCTGTTGATAACCCATGTTCATGATTCGTTGGTACAATGGGGGTCTTTCAATAACGGCACACCCGACCAGCCCCATTATTCGGTTGCGGTTGTCGATGCTGGTTATGATGCGGCGAGAGACAGTTCTTACAATCCCGAAGGGCATGTCACCGACTCCGCCCACTGGTGGTATCCGTACGAAACGCGTAAGGGTGCAACCTTCACCACCGATGTTCCGGGTAAAAATATTTTCAGCCCGACATCTACCCCACCAAGTGAAGGCTATCAGGGACCAACCGGGATCACCGTCCGGGTCGATTCCATCGTGGGGAATAAGCTGTACGCCTATGTCAATAATCCTGCCGATGATCTTGATGGCGATGGAGTCGCCGATGTTTCTGATAACTGCCTCGGCCTTTTCAACCCGTCTCAGTTGGATGGTGACGGCGATGATGTTGGCGATCTGTGCGACAACTGTAGTACGGTTGCAAATCCGGGACAGGCTGATGCGGATGGTGATGGAGTTGGCGATCTGTGCGATATCTGCGAAGGATTCGACGACAGCATTGATAGTGACTTGGATGGTGTGCCTGATGGTTGTGACATTTGCGTTGGACATGATGACCTGGCTGATGCTGATTTGGACAGTATTCCTGATAGTTGCGACAATTGCCCCGACACACCCAACACCGACCAGATTGATTCCAACGGTAACGATGTTGGTGATGCATGCGACTACATTTGTGGCGATGTCAATAACGATGCTATCCCGAACGTCGGCGATGCTGTTTATCTTATAAATTTTGTCTTCAAAGGCGGCCCGGCCCCCGATCCAATCGAAGCGGGTGATGCCAACTGTGATGGACTGGCCAATGTCGGTGATGCTGTGTATATGATAAATTTCGTTTTTAAAGGCGGCTCAGGACCGTGTGAAGATTGTAAATAAGCGATATGTTCTGAAAATATTCTGTCTTATTACGATCCTGTGATTTAATTGGGATAGATGGATCGAAGCGGGCGACAGCCTGATAGTGGCATCGCCACCGCTCGCTAACGCTCGGGGTACGTCGTTCTGGCTGGAAAGCTCACTAACCCCACTCGCTAACGCTCGGGGATAAGATAATCTAGGCTCGCTATCGCTTCGCAGATTATCTAAAAAAAGAGGCGGGTTGTCTAATCCCGCCTCTTACGCGCATTCCAAAGGTGTTGGATTCCCAACGAAACTTCAGTAATGTCTTTCCTCACCCCCTTAAACCGATAGAGACGAATTCGGTTCCAAATTGAACCTGAAATAACTGGTCTTTTTAAAAAATCTTGCATATTTTCCTAAACGGGAAATTAGTTGAAATTCGATGAATCATTTTGGACATTTTCTTATCTAAATCCCTGAAACGATTAATTTTGAAGGAGAAAAAAATTGGAAATCAAAATGACCTGGCAGGATGGCTTCAAATTCTCCGGCCAAACATTGTTCGGTCACGAAATCTCGACCGACGCTTCGGTAAAAGGAGGCGGCCAAGAGGAAGGTTATCAACCTTTGGAACTGCTTCTGTTTAGCCTGGCCGGATGTACCGGAATTGATGTCATTTTGATCGCCAAAAAAATGCGCCTTAAGATATCCGATCTGTCGATAAAGATCAAAGCCGACCAGCGTGAAGAATCTCCGCGTGCTTTTACCAACGGCCATATCGAATACGCTTTCAAAGGGGAAAACCTCGATCCGGTCAAGTTGGAGAGAATCATCCAACTGTCTGAAGAAAAATATTGTTCCGCTTCGGCGACGTTAGCCGGTGTTATGAAAATCAGTCATAGTTTTACTATAAATGGAGAGTAACCAATGGATTTTGAATACAACAAACAGAGTAGCAGATCGTTCGATGATGTTGTCGCCGATGTAGAAAAACTGACCGTCAAAAAATCATTTCGCGTTTTGCATATTCACGATGTACAAGAAACTTTGGCCGAAAAAGGATTTGAACGGGAGCCTTTGAAAATTATCGAACTGTGTAATGCCAAATTTTCCCATACCGCGCTCGGTAAAGAGATCGCCGTCTCCCTCTTTATGCCTTGCAAAATAAACGTCTACACCGAATCAGGGCAAACCAAAATCAAAGCGATGCGTCCTTCCGCCATCGCTCAGTTTTACCCCGAAGCCGGTCTCAGTGATCTGGCCAATGAGGTTGATCAAATAATTATCGACATTGTCGATGGCGCGGCTGGGTGAGGAAATTAAGGGAACAATAAACAATGCCAATTTACGAATATAAATGCCTCGAATGTGGCCACAAATTTGAGGAGTTGATCGGCAAGTCGGTGCCCGATTCATCGCCGGTTTGCCCCAAGTGCGATTCGGACAAATGTGCCAAACAGTTTTCCAGCTTTGCGATGTCAACCGGATCAAGCAGTGCCTCATCCGCTCCACCCTGCGCTACCGGTGGAGGATGCCCCGGCGGGGGCGGATCATCCAGCGGCTTTTCGTGAGCTTAGACACTTTTTCCATCGTTGGTGGAAGCAAACCGAATAGGAATCAAGTAGAGAAGCCGGGACCAAAAAACTAAAAAGGGCGACGCACCTAAAAGGTACTGGTGCCCCTAAAAGGCACTGGTGCCCTACGATTCCTTCTTCGCGACAACGGCGATCCGGACCGTTTTTCGGTTCGGTTTCTTAAACGTCAGACAATCATAAATATTGACCGTTTTAAATCCAGCCGATTTTAAGGCTGACTTCACTTCGCGCGGTCCATACCCCCGCTCCGCATGAGTTTCGTCAAACCGTTCCCAGACTTTTCCCTGCCGCACAAAGAAAGTCGCCTGCACTTCGGCTTGTTTGGCACGGGGGAAATAGACATTTTTCCAAATCCAGGCTAAGTCCTCATTTTCGTCCGCATACGTTTGGTTGTCCCACAACGTCTTCATTGCTTCTGGCGTGTTGACATCAAAAATAAAATATCCATCATCATGCAGGACGCGGCGGGCCGAGCGAAAGGCGGCGGTCAGATCGTTTATATTCAGCAGATAATTCAGCGAATCAAAGTAGCAGGAAACCAAGTCAACCTGCTTGGGCAAAGAAAAAGCTGTAAGAGGCTGTTTTGAAAGTGTCAACGACACCTTTTCGGCACGCGCTTTTCTTTTGGCCGTCTCAAGCATGTGAGCCGATCCGTCGATGCCGAAAGTTTCGATATTTTTTTTGGCCCACATAACCGCCGCTGTACCGGTTCCGCAGGCGAGGTCAAGAACCGATTTGGGGCGATAGCGCAGACCGGTTAAGATCCGTTGGCTGTATTTAAACATTTTGATCGAGAAATCATCCGACCCCATTTTGTCATAAACCTGAGCAAACTTTTCATACGACGGCATAGCTTCTGTATCTCCTTGCGCGCATAATTTACAAAGTGAGTATAGTGGGCGAGGAGAGAATCATCAATCTCAAAATTGGTTCATTTGGGTTTGCTCCCTCATTTTTCATATTTCGCACTATCAAATCGGTTGTGATTACGATTGGATATGGCAGGGCAGGAGCTAATGTTTGTTGTTCCGGTTTTGATTTGGGTTCCTGTTTATGGCTCCACACCTTTCTCTTCGCATTAAAAAATATAATCTAATTAAAGCGAAAGGATCGGAATCAAAGGCTGTTTAGTGGAAAAAATAGGAGGAGGCACTTCTGTCATGTCACAATTTCGGCGATGCCAAAAATCAAGACCCAGCACAGGCATTGCCTGTTTCTTGTTCGGCGCGTTGCACTGCCTCACCCGACCCCTAAACGTAATGCGGGCTTTAAAAACAGGCGATGCCCTTACACCATGACGGTTTGTTCGCGGGCCGGGCCGGTTGACAAAAGAAGCATTTCGACATTCAACTCTCGACAGATAAAGCCAACGTACTCACGCGCTTTCTGCGGTAGATCGGTAAACGATGTCACGCCAACCGTGGAGGCTTGCCATCCTTCAAATGTTTTGTAGATCGGTTTGCAGTTTTCTATCTGGCGCATATCGACCGGGAGGTTGTCTAACACTTTGTCTCCCATCTTGTACGCTACCGCTACTTTGATCGTTTCAAAACCGTCCAGCACATCCAGCTTGGTTATGGCAACTTTGTTGACCCCATTGATGCGACAACTATGCTTGAGCAAAACCAAATCGAGCCATCCGCAACGACGGGGCCGTCCGGTAACGGTACCAAACTCTGAACCGGCTTGTTGTAAATTATTACCAACAGCATCATCCAGCTCGGTTGGGAAAGGTCCCTCACCAACTCTGGTCGTATATGCTTTAACGATCCCGACAACCTCGTCGATCATCCCCGGTCCGATTCCCAAACCGGTTAGGGCACCACCGGCAGTAGTGTTGGAGGAAGTGCAGTAGGGATAGGTGCCAAGATCAACGTCGAGCATCGCTCCCTGGGCACCTTCGTACAAAATCGCCGCGCCACCCTGAGCGGCATCATGTAGCATCAAGGAAGCATCGACCATCATCGGTCGGAAGATATCCTGCAAGTCGGTCAACTGTCCGACCAATTTATTGCAGTCAATCTGCGTTTCAGACGGCAGTTGATCGAGCATATATTTTTTGTTGCGACAATTGGTTTCGATCTTTTGTCGCAAACGATCCGTGTCAAACAGGTCGGCCAGACGGATTCCGGTTCGCTTAACCTTATCCTGATAGGCTGGACCGATTCCCCGACCGGTCGTACCGATCCCTTTTTTGTCCCGGCGCGCTTCCTCGAAACCATCAAGCGCACAGTGGTACGGCATGATCAGGTTGGTCGCCGCCGAGATAAATATCCGGTCGTGGAATTTGATCCCGACTTCGGAAAGCATCTTCAACTCTTCGAGGAAAACAAACGGGTCGAGAACAACGCCATTTCCGATCAGGCATATTTTTCCCGGATGGATGATCCCGGATGGGATCAAGCGTAATTTGTAGGTTTTTCCTTCCGCCACGATGGTGTGGCCGGCGTTGTTTCCACCCTGAAAGCGGGCGACAATATCTGCCTCGCGCGACAGGAGATCGACAACTTTTCCCTTACCTTCGTCGCCCCATTGGCATCCTACGACTACTCGATTTTTTTTGACTATTCGCTGGTTTTGCGAATCCATTTCAATACCTCTTTTTTCCCTCTATTTTTTGGGGCGGAAAAGGGGATCAAATCTCCCTCTTGATCGCCGAATAATTGCTGTTTCATTTCCCGCACCGTTTTGATCAGCGCGCTGTGACTCAATTTATCAGCCTTGGTCAAGACAATCAAAAACGGGATCTCACGATTGACAACCCATTCCAACAGGGTGATGTCATCCGGTTGGAGTTTGCGGCGACAATCAATGAGAAGAACCAAGCCACGCAGATTTTGGTCATTACTTAGATAACCCTCAACCAAAACACCCCATGATTTACGAACCTTGATCGGTACTTTGGCGAATCCATAACCGGGGAGATCGACTAAGTAGAAACGGTCATCGGCTAAGAAGAAATTGAGCGCCTGCGTTTTTCCGGGAGTTTGCGATACTTTGGCAATTTTCTTCCCCTCGGTGATGCAGTTGATCAAAGTTGACTTGCCGACGTTGGAGCGGCCCGCAACTGCAATCGCCGGTCGGCGATCGGATGGTATTTTCCCGCAGTCGTAATACGACGCAATAAACCCAGCTTTGATGAGGCTTACTACCACAGGAATGTTCCTCTTAGAGAATGTTAGGCTCGTTTTGGAGCCGGACTAAGCTACCGAACTAACCGCCGACGAGCAAGTCAATAGTTGCGTTAAGACCTCTTGTGAGCCTTTTTTTTGAATCCGGCTGAAGTAATGTGATTCCGATTCGCATCCTGCCTACGGAGAATTTCCTGCATATCCAAAAACAGCTAATCGCAGGCATTGTTTTTGTCTATCCCCGGTGCCGCCCATGCTCATGCTATTTGCTCTCTGCCTATCCGCCTATCTGCACCCTTATCCGCTTCTCGTCCTTGTAGCCGCTTATCAGACTCCGGCAAGGTAGAAGGGTAAGAGACTAATTCTTCTTATCAGATTTCTTTACCCGTTTGGATTTTTTCTTTGGCACCTTGACAAATAGCTGTGCCCCAAAAATTATCCTAAGGGCATCGTCCACCTTTTTAACTTTGCGGAGCTTTAGCCCCTTGACCAACTGCTTCGGTAGTTCGGAAAGATCTTTGCCATTTTTAAACGGCACGATGATCTCGGTTATCCCGACCCGCTTGGCCGCTAACAGCTTTTCGTTAAGCCCACCAACCGGGATCATATCTCCTGTTAATGATATTTCGCCGGTCATCGCCAGCTTGGTCGAGATCGGCATTCCGGTTAAGGCGGAAATCATCGTCGCCACCATCGTAATACCGGCTGACGGTCCCTCTTTGGGAATCGCCCCTTCCGGGATATGAATATGAATTTCGGTATTGTTAATCTCTTCCGGGTCAATTCCAAACCGCTTGGCATTGGATCGGATGTAGGTCAGGCCAGCGGCGGCAGATTCCTGCATCACCTCACCCAATTTACCAGTCATGGTCAGCTTATGCTGACCGGCAACCAATGAGACCTCAATCGGCAACAGCTCCCCGCCGGTTTCGGTCCAGGCCAGTCCAACCGCATAGCCACATTCGGCGACATCCGGTATTTCGCTGTACTGGTACGGCGCGGCACCAATATGGCGCGCAATATCTTTGGCGGTCAATTTATATTTGTTATGCTTCTTTCGAGATACTTCCCGGAGGGTAATATTGCGATAGATCGCAGTTAATTTCCGTTCCAGTTCCCGGACTCCTGCCTCGCGGG
>JAUUYJ010000225.1 GCA_030588275.1 Candidatus Zixiibacteriota bacterium
GAAATGATCTAACAGTTTTCGGGAGAGAGAAAATGAACGTTGAAAATATAAAACAGATCACCGTAATCGGTGCTGGAACGATGGGGAACGGTATCTGCCATCATTTTGCCCAATGCGGTTTCAAAGTTAATCTTATTGATACCAAGCAGGAATTTTTGGACCGGGCCTTGGCAGTCATTTCCAAAAACATGGATCGCCAGGTCAAAAAAGAGAAGATCACCGAGGTGCAAAAAAAGTCGTTTTTGGCCAACATTACTGTCAGTACCGATCTGACTGTTGCCAAGGATTCGCAGTTGGTGGTTGAGGCTGTTTACGAATCGCTTGAGGTCAAAGAGGCGATCTTCAAACAGCTGGATGCGCTTTGCCCGGCTGAGACAATTTTGGCCTCCAACACATCATCTTTGCCTATCACGCAGTTGGCTGGCATTACCAATCGGCCCGATCGGTTTATCGGAATGCATTTTATGAATCCGGTTCCGATGATGAAGCTGGTTGAGTTGATCCGAGGGATTGCCACGTCAGATGAAACTTTTGATCTGATTACAAAACTGGCCGAGAAAATTAAAAAAGTTCCGGTAGCGGTTAACGATTATCCCGGATTTGTTGCTAATCGGATTTTGATGCCGATGATAAACGAAGCAGTTTACTGCCTGATGGAGGGAGTGGCTGACGAAGAAGGGATCGATACTGTCATGAAGTTGGGGATGGCCCATCCGATGGGACCATTGGCGCTGGCCGATTTTATCGGGCTGGATGTCTGCCTGGCGATTATGGATGTACTGCATGATGGGTTGGGTGATCCCAAGTATCGCGCCTGCCCGCTGTTAAAGAAAATGGTACAAGCTGGTTATCTTGGTCGCAAGAGCGGCCGTGGTTTCTATACATATTAGTAAGGAGCAAATTTGATGGATTTTAATCTATCCGAAGATGATCTGATGATCAAAGAAGAGGCCGCCAATCTGGCCGCCAAACGGATTTATCCCAATGCTCATAAGTGGGATGAAGCGGGGCAATTGCCGCAGGATCTCCTGGATGAAATGGGCGAACTCGGCTATTTTGGGATGATGCTTCCTGAGGAATATGGTGGTTTGGAGCTGACCACGGTGACATACAACTGTGCTATGGAAGAGATCGCCGCCGCTTGCGCTGGATTGAATATAACCGTTTCGGTTCATAATTCACTCTGTTGCGAGGCGATCAACAAGTTTGGTTCTGAGGAACTGAAGAAAAAATACTTGCCGGATATGGCGACCGGGAAGTGGATCGGTTCGTACTGCTTGACCGAGCCAAATGTCGGGACCGATGCGGCCGCGATCAAAACGGCGGCGGTCAAAAAGGGTGACAACTATATCATCAACGGCACCAAAGCGTTTGTCACCAGCGCCGGTTTTCCGGGTGTTTTGATCGTCTTTGCCATCACCGATCCGGAAGCAGGCAAAAAAGGTATATCCTGTTTTGTTATCGAAAAGGATGCGCCGGGTGTTTCAATCGGCGTAGCCGAAAAGAAGATGGGTATTAAAACTTCCGACACGCGCGAGGTTTCATTCATTGATGTTGAGATTCCGGCTACAAACATGATTGGCGAACCGGGGACCGGCTTTAAGACGGCTGTAATCCTTCTCAATAATGGTCGTATCGGCGTATCATTTCAGGCGCTTGGAATTGCTCGGGCGGCGATGGAAGAGTCTATCAAATACTCGAAAGAGCGACAACAGTTTGGGCAACCGATTTGTAATTTCCAGGCGATTCAGTTTAAGCTGGCCGATATGGCGGCCCGGATTGATGCCGGAATGCTCTTGGCTCTGAGGGCGGCTTCGTTAAAGGATGCCGGCCAAAATGTTGCTGGTGAATCGGCCATGTCAAAATTGGTCTGCTCTCAGGCGGCCAACTGGGTTGTCAATGAGGCGGTTCAGATTCATGGTGGGTACGGGTATATGAAAGAGTATGCGGTGGAGAGGTATTACCGTGATGCCCGCGTTACCGAAATTTATGAGGGGACCAGTGAAGCGCAGAAAATGGTCATCTCAAGACTAATACTTAAGGATTGATGAAAATTGTTATTGGAAAATAAACAGAATGAGTTTCGGGAAAAGATCAAAGCTTTTGCCGACTCAAAAATCGCACCGCTTGCGGTCGAAATTGATCGGGAGCAGAGGTTTCCGATTGAGAGCATTAAACCGATGGCCGAAATGGGGCTGTTGGGTATGGTTGTTTCTGAGGAGTATGGCGGATCGCCGGTCGATACCGTCTGTTATTCCATCGCCGTCGAAGAGCTTTCACGTGTCTGCGGCTCGACCGGGATAACTATCGCTGCCCATAACAGTTTGGGTTGTTTTCCGATATACAAATTCGGAACCGACGAGCAGAAAAAAACCTATCTGACGCGGGGTACATCTGGCGGAGAACTGTTGGCTTTTGGCCTGACTGAGCCGGATGCCGGTTCCGATGCTGGGGCGACTAAAAGTACCGCCGTCAAAAAGGATGATCACTGGCTGATAAATGGGACCAAATGTTTTATTACCTCAGCTTCGCATGCCTTTGCTTCAATCGTCACCGCCAAAACGTCCAATGAGCCGGGAGTAAAGGGGATCTCATCCTTTATTCTTGAAAGGGGATGGGATGGATACGATGTCGGCAAAAAAGAGGACAAGATGGGACTGCGTGGTTCCGATACCGCCTTTCTGCATTTTACCGACGTCAAGACCCCGTTGGGTAATCAGATGGGGGAATCTGGCGAAGGGTTTAAGCAGTTTATGGTCACTCTGGATGGTGGACGTATTTCTATTGCCGCGATGGCTCTGGGGCTGGCTCAGGGTGCGCTTGATTGTGCTCTGAAGTTCGCCGCCCAAACGAGCCGTAATGGCAAACCGATTGGGAGTACGCAGGAAATTCAATGGAAATTAGCCGATATGGCAACCGAGATTGAAGCGGCCCGACATTTGGTGTATGGTGCTTCGAGGATGAAGGATGCCGGCGTCAAATTTTCTCGGGAATCGGCAATGGCCAAGCTGTATGCCTCCGAAGTTGGCAGTCGAGTAAGTTTTCAGGCGCTTCAAATTTTGGGCGAGGTTGGGATTCTGGACAACAATTATCCAGTCGAACGTCTCCATCGTGATGTTAAGCTGTGCGAGATCGGAGAGGGGACTTCTGAGGTTCAACGGATCGTGATCGCTCGCGATCTGATAAACTCGGTGAAATAATTGTTGATCTCAACGAAGATGTTTGGAAATGAGAAAAAGGATCGAATGGAGGAGACATGCATAAATTGAATTCGGCGGTTCTGGATCGATATTACCTGGCTCAGATAACGCTGGGGCGGCAACTGCTATTAATGCTGGGATTCAATCTTCTTTTGATAGCATCGGCGTATATAAAAATTCCGCTTCCCTTTTCACCGGTACCGATTACGGCTCAGACGATGGCGGTAATGGCGTGTGGTCTGTTTCTGGGGCCGGTTGGTGGTTCTCTGACGGTTCTGGCTTATCTTTTAGAGGGATCAATTGGGCTTCCGGTGTTTGCCGGAGGAGCGGCTGGATGGGCCGTTTTGATGGGACCAACCGGTGGGTACCTGATCGGGTTTGTGACCTCCGCTTTTGTCGTAGGTTACTTTTCTGAAAAGATTGCACGGATGACTTACGCCCGATTGGTCGGCGTTTTGTCGCTTGGCACGGTAGCGATATTTCTTCCGGGATTATCGGTTTTGGCTATGTACTCCGGGACCGGATCGGTTCTGACGCTGGGCCTGTTTCCATTTTTGCCTGGTGCGGTAATCAAGACTGCATTTTTGGCTTCTGGCCTCTCTTTATATAAACGGTTCAGAAAATAAAGCGAAATCTTGTCTGAATAAACCCGGCTATCTGCCGGGTTTTTTTCTTGCCGAACATCAATGGGGTTACATATTTTCCAGAAATGAGATGCGGAGAAAAAAATTGAAATATCTAATTGTCAGTTTACTCCTACTACTATCAGGAGCGTTACCGGTTGGATCGCAAACGCTCCCTGGCGTGCAATGTGTCGATCATTTGTGGCAACCGGGTGAAACCAGACTGTACCGCTTCATTGCCGATACCGTCCATGAAATAGGAACGCTGGAAGTTACCATGACCTCACACGAGGATGGTCAGTTTAGCTTTTCACATAAATTATCACTCGAGTTATCAAAGGTTGGCCGGGGAGATGACCTGTCAAATATCGGGAATACGACCGTTTATACCTGGGGGCTGTTTCACTCGGCTGATATGGAGATTCAATTGGGGGATAGGCAGGCTGAGATTGACGCATTTTATGATGAGGAACAACTGAGGATTCGTGGAAGCGAAGATAATGGTACTGACCGAGATTTTGAGATACCGGTTGATGGTCGCGTTTATCTTTATGAATCATATTTGCCATACCAGTTGGAACTGGCCCTTGCATCATACGGATTTGCGC
>JAUUYJ010000065.1 GCA_030588275.1 Candidatus Zixiibacteriota bacterium
ACATCGCTGGCAGATCCCAGAAAGCGTCGATCTTCGTCGGAAATGTTTTCAAGTCCGACCTCATTTATCTTATCGAGTATTTCGTCAACTCTCTTCATTACTTCTTCGGTCTTTACCACATTTTTCTTCAGTTTAGCTGATTTTTTACGATAACGCAACCGGGAGAAGTAGGCAAATGGGGAAATCTTACTGAGAATTGAATTTGCCCGCCGATCAAATTTGAGAAAGATGAAGCCGACAATTGCGCCACCCAGATGAGCAAAATGCCCAATTCCATCATTGGCTGTTGACAACGAGGCGTAAAATTCCAGCCCGACAAACCCGATTACGGCATATTTTACCTTAACCGGAATAACGAAGTAAAGGTAAATCAGCCGATTCGGAAACATCACTGCATAAGCAACCAAAAGTCCATATACCGAAGCTGAGGCTCCAATTGTCGGAGCGCTGAAGAACGGTTGAAAGATGACGGTAAACAGTCCGCCGGCGATTCCGGTCAAGAAATAATATCGATAAAACTTCTTTGTCCCCCAAACCCGCTCAATCTCGCGCCCAAACATCCACAGGACAAACATATTCATCAGAAGATGAAAAAAGCCACCATGCAGAAACATGTAGGTTACTAACTGATAAAGAAGCGGTATAGGAGGGTTGCTGTCGTTATAAAGCCCATCAATGAGACTTCCGGTTGGACCGGTCATCAGGACATCGGTCGGGGTCAGTCCAAACCACTTAACCAGAAAGCCACCGGTAATCATCTGCATAACAAATACAGAAACATTGGCAATCAGGAGGAATTTTACAGCGGGAGGCATTCCCCCGCCTCCGCCCATGCCCAGGTTAGCTCCAAATGGATTTCGTCCGAAATTTCTCATAATCTATATCTTTATCGGCAATATTACACGAGGATTAAGGCCTCATAGAGACGACTTTTTTCAAAAAACCTGAGAACAAAGGAGCTGAGGTTTTTACCAATCCCCTGAGGTGGGGTCCCCCACCACCACTCCGGAGGCCGGTCAAAAACCAATGTCAATCAGGTTTATGATGGTTAACATTCTTAATATACTTTTCAGTACCGGCTAACTTGCCAGATCATCTTTAGACTCCGCCGGAGTCTCGTTTGGCTTAGGGCCACATGCTGGAGTGTGTCACGTAGGCACCCCAATTCGTGGAAAGACAAAGCGGGTCAATAAAAACCAGACGACAACGGCGGCCAGCATAAACAGGATTTCATACATTTCCATTTTTATTTCCAAGTTTGATATGTTCTTTCAAAATGCATCTATCCATAATTATGGGAATCTCCGCCTTAGTCGCCATCCTAAATGACTCCTCCGAGAGGATCCCTTCCTGAAGCCAGATAGTGCCAACACCGATCCCAATCGCCTCGGTGACGATGGGCGGAGTTGCCTCAGACTTACGGAAAATATCAACAATGTCTATTGGCCGATCAATTGAGGCCAAATCGGGCCATGATTTTTGCCCCAAAATTGAGCTTTCCATCGGGTTGACCGGAATGATCTCAAATCCATTCTCAATCAGGTACTTAGCCACCTGATGGGAGGCACGGTCCTCTTTGGCCGACAACCCGACAACCGCAATAGTTTTTGATCTACCTAATATTTCCCGTATGGCAGAATCGGTCGGGTTGTTCCAATCGGTCAGTTCTTTAAAATTCTCAGACATTAATTAATCCTAAGAGATAACTTCCTCAACTTTGGAAACCAACTGCGCTTTCGGTACCGCTCCGACAACCTGCTCCACCACTTCTCCATTTTTGAAAAAGAGTAAGGAGGGAATCGACATAATCGAAAATGAGGCGGGAGTCTTCGGGTTTGAATCAACATCCACCTTAACTACCTTGATTTTTCCATCAAACTCACCAGCGATCTCTTCCAGAAAAGGGGCAATCATTTTGCATGGACCGCACCAGGTGGCCCAAAAATCTACCAAGACCGGGATCTCGGAATTTTTTACTTCAGCTTCAAAGGTTTCATCGGTTACATGAATGGGACTGCTCATTATATTCCTCCGTTAATTATTCGATTCAAACTACCCTATCTAACACAAAAATCGGCCTCCGGTTCCCGACCGACCGATCATCGGGGTAGATAGGCAAATAAATGGTATCATTGCTTCGATGCAATAAAAAAAGTGCCTCATCATTCATTTGGCAGTAATCATGGCATCAATACATATCGGGACCAAAAGACAATAGGCGTTGACTTCATTGACGAGGTAACGTACTTTGCCCCGGTTATGAAAGTTGTTCTGCAACGTGTCAAATCTGCATCGGTACTGGTTTTTGACTCATCTTCTGAGGGTCACAGGTCAGGACAGATTAATCAGGGTCTGCTGTTATTGGTCGGTTTTAAGCCGGGCGACGGCCCGACACAAGTAGCCAAGCTGGCCCAAAAAATCGTCCAGTTGCGTATCTTTGAGGATGACCAGGGGAAGATGAACCGGTCCGTTATGGATATTGATGGGGCGGTTCTGATAGTCTCGCAGTTTACTCTGTACGGAAATACGACCAAGGGGCGGCGCCCCAGTTTTACCGGAAGTATGCCGCCGGAAGAGGCAGAACCGCTTTATGATAATTTTGTTCAACAGCTGCAGGATTCCGGTCTGAAGATTGCCACCGGTCGATTCGGCGCCAAGATGGAAGTGGAATTAGTAAATGACGGTCCGGTTACCTTCATTCTCGAAGATGAAAATCCCACAGCTTAAACGGCTGTCTGAAATGCCAGGGTTGGTTCTTGCTTCTGGGTCGCCCCGTCGCCAACAGATTCTCACCGAATGTGGGTTGGAGTTTGATATTTCGATTCCTGATATTGACGAGAAATCTATCTCCGGAGACACTCCGGAAAGACTCGTTGTTCTGCTGGCCGAAAAAAAAACTCGAGCGGTCGAGCATGACAAACTAAAAGCATACCTCGGGTGCGATACAATTGTGGTTTATGAGGGAAAAATCCTAAACAAGCCGATTGATCAGGCTGATGCGGCCCAAATGCTGAAGATATTGTCAAGCCATACCCACTCAGTCTTTTCTGGACTTGCTTTATACGATAGCCAGCTTGATACCTGCCACACCTCAGTAGAAGAGAGTCGTGTAACTTTTAATGAAGTCAGCAATGCTCAGATAGCAGATTATATCGCCACTGGCGAACCGGACGATAAGGCGGGAGCCTACGGAATACAAGGGATGGGCCGATTTTTAGTTGACACTGTGGTAGGAAATATTGATAATGTCATCGGTTTACCGGTCGCCGCTCTGGAGCGGATAGCAGGCCAGTACCTGGAGAAATATGTCTGATAAGCATAAACAGATTGGGGAGATTCTTCGTGCGGCCCGCATTGAGCAAAAGCGGTCGTTGCAGGAGATTTCCGAAGAGACCAGAATCATGGTTCAGCATTTGGAATCGATTGAGGCTGGTAACCCAGGCGGCCTTCCCTCAGACGCTTACTTCATGCTCTTTGCCCGTAATTTCGCCCAATTTCTCGGACTTGATACGGAGATATTTGACGAGATTTCCAACGGCGACCTATCCGATACTACCTCAGCCGGAGAAGCAACTCCCGAAACAAAGGCAGAGCAGGCTGAGTCTGTTTCGCAAGCGCAGTCGAGCCGGTTTTTGAAATCACTGATAACGATTATCGTTATTGCCATTTTGATGTTTGCCGCCGTATTGGCTTATGATCGCTTTTTTGTTACATCGTCAGATTCTGCCAATCTTGAGATACCGGACCTCGACAGCCTGATTGCCAACATTCCGGAAGATATCCCCACAGCTACTGAGAAAGAAGTTTTGCAGGTTCCGAAGTATCAGCCACCAACCCCTCTCACTTTACAGTTAACCGTCCTGCAGGATGTCTGGGCCTATATCTCTCGCGATGGGGAAAAGATTGTTGATCGAGAATTAAAAATGGGGGATGTTTATAATTGGGAAGCGAAGCATCGTTTCCGCTTCTCACTTGGAATCTCAACCGCCATCGAAATGGTCGTCAATGGCACCAAACTGGCCCCATTAACCGAAACCCCGCGAGTTATCTCCGCTTTGGAGATCAACCAGATTAACTATACCGATTACTTTCCGGTAACAACCGTCAATGATGCGGTAACCGAGACAACCGAAAAGAGCCTGGTCGATACAATCTCCGGAGGCACCGATGGGGATTAGATCAATCGCCGCCAAAATTGCCCTTAGCCGCGCATCATCCAAAATAACCAGTCGCCAGCTCTCCCTGCCGCTCAGTCTGAAAGGAAAAAAACTGCTTGTTTTGCTCCCTTCGACCCAGCGCGACCTGACCATCGTCAAACAGGTTTTGCCGGAGATTACCTCTTTGTTTGGTGATCGTGACGTCCACCTGATGGCCTGCCCTGGATCAAACATTCAATCGATTTTTCCCTCCAAAGGATTTCAGATCATCTCCCCCTCCAAGTCTAACATGAACTGGTGCAACCTTCCGACCGGATCATTTCTGGAGAAGATCAAAAAAAATAATTTCGATTATATTTTTGACACCAACCTCGAAGAAAACATCTTTGCCGCTCGGATTCTTCTCAATTTCCCCGATGCCGTTCGCTTCGGTTGCCGAGGTCATCTTGGTTTGCCATTTATTAACCTTGAGATCAAAACCAAATATCTGCGCGATCGCAGACTCATTTACCGCTCTATTCTGGAAGTAATTGCCGCCCTGTCCGGAAACAACCCGGAACTATCAAAATTGAATTGAAGGAGTCAGCGTGTATTTAAAAAAGCTTGAGTTAATCGGTTTTAAATCATTTCCAGAAAAGACCCAATTTGTTTTTAACCGAGGCATCACCTGCATTGTCGGCCCCAATGGGTGCGGTAAATCAAACCTGTTGGATGCCCTTCGCTGGGTTTTGGGTGAGCAAAAATCTTCCCTTTTGCGTGGCACCAAAATGGAGGAGGTTATCTTTGCCGGCACCAGAAATTTAAAGCCGCTGGGCCTCTCAGAAGTTTCACTTCACGTTTGCAATGACAGCGGCATCCTTCCTTCTCAATACAAAGAACTGGCCGTTTCGCGTCGCCTGTTCCGCTCCGGAGAATCAGAATACCTGATAAATAAAACCCCTTGCCGCTTGAAAGATATCACCGACCTCTTCGCCGATACCGGAATGGGAACCCAAACCTACGCCATCATCCAGCAGGAAATGGTCGATTCGATCCTCTCTGACCGCAACGAGGAAAGGCGCCAGTTGTTTGAAGAAGCGGCTGGAATCACCAAATACAAACATCGCAAAAAAGCGGCGGAACGAAAACTTGATGCTACGACTCAGGATCTTCTACGCCTTCAGGATATTTTATCGGAAGTTAACACCCGGGTCAACTCACTTAAAAGGCAGGTCTCAAAGGCGAAGCGTTACAAAGAATTCAGTGGTGAGTTGCGCCTTTGGGATCTTTACTCGGCCCGCACCAATTACCAGTCTATCCTGGAAAAAAGAAAAGCGCTGTCGCTGGAAATCAAAACTTTTGAAGATCAAAAGATGGCGGTTGAAACCGATCTTGATGGTCGTTTGGCTGAGTTAGAAAAATTCCGAACCGACCTAACCGAAATTGATCTGTCACTGACCGAGCTGGGTGGAACGATTGCCAGATTGTCTGAAGAGGCACACCAGATGGAGACCGATATCTCGGTTAATCGAGAAAAACGGAACAACCTGAAAAGGTCTGCCGAGCAGAATGGTGAAGAGATTGCGGGACTGAAGAAGCGGTCAGAAGTTATAACCATCGATAAAGCCAAGAGTGCCGAAAATTCCGAGCGGTTACAGATCGAGATCGAAAAAACAACCGCCAACTTCAACGAAGCAGTCACCGTTCAGAAAAAATCTGACGACGAATATCTTAGCTTCCGCCGGATGACTGATGATGAAGGTAACCAGCTCTTAAGCCTGGAAGGAAAGATTTCATCGGGGCGGACTGATTCAGCCAACATTGAAGAACAGTTGAAGGAACTCGAAGTTGAAGTCGGGACTCAAACAGGCCGGAAAACTGACCTGATTCAGGAAAAAGGAAAACGGCGCGAAGAGATCACCAGTCTGCAATCAACGATTGACCAAAGCCGCACCGAGATTACCTCGGTCCAAAATCAGATCGAAGAAAAAAATCGACTATCTGACGAAGCGGAAAACCAGATTGATCGCCTGCGTGATCAGATGACCGAAGTGACCGCCTCCTACGAAGCAACTCTGGCCCGCAAAAATCTGCTGGCCGAAATGATTGAACACCATGAAGGGTATACCGGTGGGGTTGTCGCCATTTTCGAAATCGCCGATCGTTGGGTGGATATTACCGGAACGGTAGCCGACTTCGTTCGTCCCAAAGAGGGGTACCAACTGGCGATAGAATCAGCCCTGGGTGAAGCGGCCCAATATATAATTTGCGACAAGCATAACACCGCCCGTGAAGCGATTGATCATCTTAGGGTGGAAAAGGCAGGACAAGCGACCTTTCTTATTTTGGAAAAACTGGCTCCTCTCTCCAACCGACCGAATCTATCCGAAACCGCCGGAGTGGTTGGCTGGGCCGATCAGATGGTTGATTGCGACGATCGGTATCAACGGGTACCGGGCGCTCTATTGGGTCGAACGGTAATTTGCGAAAACGTTGAATATGCGCGGCAGATAATTGAGACTTTGCCGGATGGATTCCGTACGGTGACTCTCGGTGGCGACCAGATCAGAAAAAATGGGTTGGTCTCCGGTGGTGCGTCGTCGGAGGTTTCAATCCTGGGTCGTCAAAAGGAGATTTTGGCACTGGGAGAACGGTTGGGCAATCTGGATCGTCAATCGCAAAACATCAAGAATCGTCAATCACGCCTCACGCTTGATGTCGGCGAATTGCGTCAGTCTTTGGCCCAGTTAAATCTTCAACTGGAAAATGACAAAGATGCGGTAGCCGAAAAAATCGGTCAGCTAAAAGAGGAACAGTTCAAGATCAACGCCGCCGATGAAGTTGTCACGAGCATCGATCAACGCCTCAACCAAATGACTCAGAAGCTTGATAAATTGCGCCACCGCCAATACAGTCTGTCTTTGGATTTCGATCAATTGGGACGCCAAAAAGAGGGGGTCTCAGCCGCCATTGAAAATCGGAAAGAACAATTAGCCAGCCTCGAAGAGACGGCCCAAAAGGGATCAGAGAAGGTCAACCGATTACAGGTGGAAAAGGTAGAACTGGAAAGTGAACGGTCGCATCACCGCTCCCAATTTGAATATTACGAAGAGATGCTGTCTGATATTGCCGAAAATATTAGTCAAAAAGAGACCCATATAAAAGATGCCCATGCAACTATTATCGAAATTGATGAGCGCCTTAAGAGAAATGAAATTCGTCTCAAAGAGACCTTTGATTTACGCCAGACCGAAAATATGTCTCAGCAACAGATGCGACAAAATCGAGATGAGATCAACTCCCAACTTGATAATCTGAATGGCAAGATCAAGAACCATCGGAAGGAAAAAGATCAAATCTCCGATAAGAACCATCAAGCGGAGATAAGCTTAACGGCGACCAACTCCCGTGTGGAACAGATCGAATCCCGGATTCGGGAGGAATACGAAGAAGATATTAGCCAGGTTGATGCTAATGCTCCCGAGGAAGAACTATCAGACGAGCAGATCGCCGAAAAGATGGAGATGCTGAGGGACAGAATCCGCAAGATGGGGATTGTCAACTTGCTGGCTCTGGAGGAATACAACGAGCAGAAGCAAAGACAGGAGTTCTTGTCAAAACAGTTGGATGATCTGATCTCAGCCAAATCGATCCTGAAATCGACCATCAACAAAATCAACCAAACGGCCAAAGTGATGTTTTTAGAAACGCTGGAAAAGGCCAGAGAGAACTTCCAGCAACTGTACGTTGAGCTGTTTACCGGTGGCGAGGCAAACGTCTTTTTGGAAGATGAATCCGATCCGCTCGATTCTCGCATCGAAATTGTTTCCCGTCCCCGCGGTAAAAAGTCGATGGCGATCACTCAGCTTTCTGGTGGGGAGCGGGCATTGACCGCCACCGCCCTTCTGTTTGCCCTTTATATGGTCAAGCCTTCCCCATTCTGTTTCCTGGATGAAATCGATGCACCGCTTGACGATGTCAACGTCGGTCGGTTCCTAAAAATCGTCCGAAAATTCTCCAAACAGACCCAATTTATCATCATCACCCACAACAAAATCACCATGGAAGCGGCCGATACGCTGTATGGTGTGACGATGGAAGAACCGGGAGTATCCAAAGTTGTCGCAGTCAGGTTCAAAAAAGATGGAGAAGATACCGCCGACTCCGGTGAAGAGACAATTTTGGACCTTCATTATGCTGAGGATAACGCCGCGCAGGCTGGTTGATCAGGTGAAGTTTTTTTCTAAATTTAAAAAGGGGCTGACCAAAACTAAAGAGACTCTGGTTGGCAATATCAAGAAAGCTGTCGGACTGGCGGCCAAAGTTGACGACGACCTTCTGGATAAAATTGAGCAAATATTAATTGAAAGTGATGTCGGGGTTTCCGCATCATTGAAAATTATTGAGAACCTCAAAAAAAAAGTTGCCTCCGATAACATCAAGGATCCCGAGGAAGTTACCACCGCCCTCAAAGCGGAGATCATGGCGATTGTCCGTTCGGATCGAAACCCTGCGACATTGTCAAGCGATGGCCTGACCGTCTGGGTCGTTATGGGGGTCAATGGGACTGGTAAGACGACATCAGTTGGCAAGCTGGCCAAATTCTTCTCCGATCAGAAAAAGGAAACGATGATCGCCGCCTGCGACACCTTTCGCGCCGCCGCCGTCGATCAATTGGAGGTTTGGGCTGAGAGATCGGGAGTACAGTTCATTCGAGCCAAGGATGGAACCGACCCGGCCGCCGTCGCCTTTGATGCCGCAACGTCAGCTAAGGCGCGCGGTGTCGATATTTTGATAATTGACACTGCCGGACGGTTGCATACCAAAACTCATCTGATGGCGGAGCTGGCCAAGATTAATAAGGTGGTCGCCAAAGTTGTTCCAGAAAAGAATATCAAATCGAAGTTGATCCTTGACGGCACCACCGGACAGAATGGCCTGTCGCAGGTCAAGTTCTTCTCCGAAGCTGTCGGTGGAATTGATGGTCTGATCGTAACCAAGCTCGATGGCACCGCCAAAGGTGGGGTCGTCATTGCCATCGCCGAAGAGATGTCGGTTCCGATAGATTTTATCGGTCTTGGAGAACAGATCGACGATCTGAAACCGTTCGATCCCGAATCGTACGTCGCCGCTCTGTTTGAATAGATTGACCCGAAAGCCATAGGCTATTTTGATTGAACAACATCTCTTCTCCAAAATTTCTTGATATCGATTGCACTACTGATTTGGCGGAGTAATAATAAAGCTCACCAAATTATGGTTGAATCATAAGCGTCTGGTTACCTATACTTAATTAGATCGTAACCAGAATCGAGAATTCTCAATGAAGCAATCAATATCGGTACCGACCAACAATACCTGTCAGTTGATCGACATAACATCAGAGGTACAAAAGCTCGTCAGCTCGTCGCATATATCTGAGGGAATCGTAACCGCCTTTGTCGCCCATACCACCGCCGGAATCACCATCAACGAAAATGCCGACCCGGACGTCAAGCATGATATCTTACTGCAGTTGGAAAATATGGTCCCGCAGTCGGACTCTTTTCTTCATGGCGAGGGAAACTCCCCGGGCCATATCAAGGCATCGATGATGGGGTCATCGGTTAGCGTTATTATCTCGGGTGGCAGACTGCAACTGGGAACCTGGCAGGGGATTTACTTTTGCGAGTTTGATGGCCCCAGAAGCCGCACCGTTTGGCTAAAGATCATCGAGGGTTAAAGGATGCTTTCGATTCATATCATAACAGTCGGTCGGGACAAAGATAAATGGATCACCGATCAGATCAATCATTTTCAGAAATTGATCTCCAAATATGCCCGGCTTGAATTGACATCTGTGCCAGAAAGCAAATACGGATCATCGGTCGATATCAAAAAAGCTAAATCGGTCGAGGCAAAGAGTATCAAAAGTCGGCTCAAAGGAGGACAGGGAAGCTTGGTGATCGCTTTGGATGTTAAGGGAAAAGAGTTTGGCACCAAGGCATTGGCGAATTATTTGATTAAGCTCCAAAATGACGGAAAATCGACATTGGAATTTGTCATCGGGGGACCGCATGGCTTGGACAAACAGTTTATTGAATCGACTGATTTACAGATGTCCCTCTCCCCTTTAACGATGTCACACCAGATTATTCGGCTGGTGCTTTTAGAACAGTTATACCGAGTTTTAAACATCAACGCCGGTGGTAGCTACCACAAATAGATTGGGTAGAAATTAAAAAAAAGGAACCTGCCGAATCGACAGGCTCCCTGTGAGAGATGGGGCGGTATCACCGCTTTTCGGTTGTCGCCCGCCCCGATCGCTTATTGAGCCGCGCTATTCCAGTACTTAGTTACTCGCTCTGATGAGAGCCTATTTCAACACAGTACCTATAACAGCATTACTTCAGTAAAATCATCTTACGGATAGCCTCAGATCCCGCCGCCTGAGCGCGGTAGAGATACAACCCAGACGCAGACTGCTGGCCATTCTCATCCCTGCC
>JAUUYJ010000171.1 GCA_030588275.1 Candidatus Zixiibacteriota bacterium
AAGATTTGGTGAAGCCAGCCGCCGAGAGCGCCGGTTGGACGACCATTTTTCATAAGATAAATATTAAGCCGGGCAAACCGGTTTATTTTGCCCGTCGCAACCATCAACTCCTTTTTGGCCTACCGGGTAACCCATTATCGGCGGCGGTTATTTGTGCCGTTCTGGTAATTCCGGCTATGAAAAAAATATCCGGACGGATGAATTATAAATTAACTCCAACTCCGGCGGTGTGGTCTGACGACCAACCGCGAAAGTCAAAACGATTTTTGATCTGGCCGGGGATGTTCAGGGATATCAAGGGACAAATGGGGGTTCGATACTCAGCCAAGAAATCATCCGCAGCTATGTCGGCTCTCAAATATTCGGACGGTCTGATCTTTCAATCCGAATTCGATGGGCAAGACAGCTCCGATCTTCAGGTCTCAGCCGCCCGGTGGGCTGATATTCTTTAACGTATCTGGCCTAATCTGAGTTAAATTTTCAGCCTCTTTTTTCCGATAATACCATTAACAGAATTAACTGAGGGTATTGTCGTGAAAATAAGAACCGTGGTCGCCTCTATGATTTCATTTGTCATACTTCTTTTGATGCTCAGTTTTGCCGCCAATCGTGGGGATGAAAAAATCAGGCCGAAGCTGGAGGCGACTCAGAACCGAATCGCCGAGCAATCGGATCTGTACAAAAAACTGATTGCCCGGGATATGGAAGATCTGGGGGCCACGGCTGATCAGAATGGTGGAAGTATAAATGAGATGCTTGAGACTGTTCTGGGTGGAAGCGGTATGCAATCGATCATCCGTCGTCCGGTCGGAACCTGGATGGGTGTGCGTAAGTCGGGATCATCAAAGATCGCCTTTATCAAATTTGAAAAAGATGAGTACTGGCTCAAGACCAAAGATGATAACAATCGGGAAGTTATAGAACATGGTAGTTATCAGTACGGGGTTGTCGATCTGTATTTTCAGCCGGATGATGGTAAGCCATATGGCATGCAGTATGAGATGATTTCACCCAACTATATTCAGCTTTTTGGCGGGGAAATTTCTTACCATATGGAAAAAACCGAAGATATCGGGTTCAACTTTTAGATGTACCGTTCCCGGTTCTGGAGCCTGAGCAACGCCATCAGCAAAGTCACGACCGTTCCAAATAAAATATAGATGCGATTATAAAGCGTCGTCTCTTGCCACATCGGAATCATCATATCCTCAACCATAGTGTATGGATTATGAAACAGATTCCAGCGACTCCCCTCCATCGCATCGGCGGCGATCCAAAAGAACATAATAAATATCACCATCACCGCGGCCGTTCCGTTGCCACTCTTTGTCAAGGTCGCCATCATAAAACCGAGACTCCCGATAAACAAAATCGGAAACATTACCTGACCCAGCATCGGCCAGATATCAAATTCGGCCAAAAGGTATCGACAAAAGATCGTTAAGACCAATAGAAGCAGAGCCACAACCAGATTCAAAACCAGATTCCTAACCAACCAAACTTTGAAACGGTAATCGGGAATTCCAAAGAGGGTCTCCATCATGCGGGCATCAGAATCGTTTTGCAGACAGTAGGCGGCTGGATAAAATGTCAATAGCACCCCAGGAACCAAAAGAAAATAATAAACCGCCTCCGCGCCGGGAGGCGTTTCCTCATCAAGCGAATAGATTACGATCACCGTCAAAAATAGGATCAGAGCCAACGCCACAAAATATATGAATTTGCCGGAGAAGACATGAAATGCGTTATAGCGAATGACGCTGACGATATTTTTGATAAAATCTTTCATTATATTCAATTCTCGCTTGCCATTAAAATCGTTTCTTGTGCGAGTCCAAAAGCCATAGATAAGAATCTTCCAAAGTCGGTGTTACCGATTCCGCCTCATCCATCGGTTTGTCGGTTGACAGGATGCGAACCCGAATCGATTCCCCATGACTGATATGATGAAGCACATGATGATCTTTACGGACTTGCTCAAAATCTATCTGCGGGATTTCGATCTGCCAAACATGATCGCGGGCCATATCAGCCATTTCAGCCGGTGATCCCAAAAATTTAACCTTCCCCTCTCCCAAGACCGCC
The DNA here is from genome assembly GCA_030588275.1 of Candidatus Zixiibacteriota bacterium. GTDB lineage: Bacteria > Zixibacteria > MSB-5A5 > GN15 > JAAZOE01 > JAUUYJ01. Next base: position 2,086 of record JAUUYJ010000171.1, read on the forward strand.
AGACGGCTACAGGAACTGGAGACATCCTCAATAATATGGGTTGAGAAGATAACGACTCGGTCACGGCTCAACTCAGAAAGAAGATTTCTAAACCTGATCCGTTCTCTGGGGTCCAGCCCGGCAGTCGGTTCATCAACAACCAGAATACGAGGCAGATGCAGTAAGGTCTGTGCGATACCGACACGCTGTTTCATCCCTCCTGAGAAATTCTTTACCTTCACATCCCGGCTATCATCCAGATGGACCGACTTAATAACTTTGTTAAGTATCTCGTCTCTTTTGGTCGGATCCCAAATCCCTTTTAACATCGCCTGATAATCCAAAAATTGATAAGCGGTCATGTTTTCGTAGGTCCCGAATTCCTGAGGCAGATAACCGATTAATGATTGAAGCTCTTCCCGCTTCAGGTCAATATCAAGCCCATTGATTCTGACCTTGCCATAGCTTTGGTTGAACACTCCACAGATGATGCGCATCAAAGTTGTTTTGCCAGCACCATTAGGACCGACCAGCCCAAACATGCCGGATTTTATCTCAAGTGTAACACCATTGAGGGCGGTAAATGGAACCTTTTGCCGACCAATAATCGGAATCAACCTGACCAACCGATAGAAATTTTTTCGAGTACGCCGAAGCCGTCCGGTAAGGCGGTTGATATCTATTTTTTCTCGGTACAACCTCTGCGATCCGAAGATAATCAGAACCAGCAAATACCAAAGAACTCCACCGGTTATCACCCACCCTAACGATTCCCAGCGGTAGAAATAGTAGGCCAAATTGGCCGCCGGACCAAACCAATAGATCAGCCGGTAAGCTATACGCAATAATCGGGAAGAACTCCCCTGAGTCAGAGGGGCAATCAGGCGACAGCTATAGATGTAGAACAAGGCAGAAAAAACATAAACCCACCAACCGGATTCAAGATAGAGATAAGCGAAGTAGAATAAAAACAGATATAACGGGAGTTGCCAAACCGCCGAGATAGCACCAGCACGTTTCGATTCTGACTGCTCCGGAGCATCCCCCTCTTTGACCTTAAACGCCTGACGCCATTCTTTGACAAACCGGGTCGCATCATCATACCGCTTGACGACATTTCTAATTTCGATGGTGATCGGTACATCAGCTGGAATAATTGTTTCCCGGCTTCGCCTGAGACTGGTCATGCCAAAGTAAACCGATCCCGGTACGGCCATTGCAAGAATTGTCGCATCAGCCATGCGCCACAAAAAAGCATCGACATTGAAATATATCAGAGCCATCCCACCGACTAAGGCAACCCCTTGCGCCATCCGGTTTGTCAGGGACAAATTTTTCCACCAGCGCAGAACCGTTTCCATTCCAAACGAAACGGTCGGCACCAATATCAGAGTAAACAAGGTTCCGGTTATCAAACCACCGATAACCGAAATGGCAAACGGTGCACCTATTTTAGCAACGTATTCCGCATTCCCCATCGCCGCCGGAAGCATCGCCAATACTGTCGTAATGGTGGTTATCAAAACTGGCCGCACACGCGATTGTCCCGCTTCCAGTATCGCTCGGGCTGGCCTGTAACCTCGGAGACGCAGAAGGCGGGAGTAGTCAAGAAGAATGATACCATTGTTAACGACAACCCCCAAAAGGATTAGAAAGCCGATCAACGCATTGGCATTGAAGATGCTGTTTCCGGTCAGGATCAACCCCCAGAAGGCACCAATCGTTGCCAGCGGAATCGTAAACATCATCGCCAATGGTGCAAAGGGAGATTCAAAGACCGATGCCAAAATCATAAAAATCAGAATGATGGCGGCAAAGATCAGAAAATAAAATTCGGAGTAATCAGCTTCATCATGAACAACCTCAATCGAAATACCGGGCGGGGGAATTATCCCGGCGACAACCTGATCGACACCAAGGCGAGCACTTTCCAAAAATCGACTTGATGAAGAGACTTCCTCTTCAAAGCGATAGGTGACATCAATCTCTTTTTCCTGATTGATGCGATCGATATTGGTATATCCTTCGGTGTACAAAAGACGGCCCAACTGTGTGATCGGAACAATCCCACCGGCGGTTGAAGGAACCTGAAGTTGGCGTAGATCCTGCGGTGTTTTTTGAGTTGTGTCTTTTTTCCGGATAATGATATCAACCTCATCATCCCCCATCTTCATAATCGCCCCGGAAGATTGCTCCTGCTGAAAGGCGGATAACTCGGCAATGATGGCATTGGTCGAGACATCAAAGTAACTTAAAGCAGAGCGATCAAAGAGAAGATCAATCCCCGGTTGCTGGGTGGTAACGCTTAAGTATGAACGGCGCACCGTTTCAAGGTTGTCAATATTATATTTGATATCGTCGGCGATGGTGCGCATCAGGTCCAAATCCTGACCACGAATGACCACCTTTTCCGTGCTTTCCCCAACCCCCAACATTCGTTCAAAAGCGGCTCCACCACGACTCCGCCCCATACCACCCCCACCACCACCGCCACCAATTCCTGAGCTGGAGACCGATTGCTGGTAGGAAAAGTCGATTCGAGGATAGCCGTTTTCCAATCGCTCCAGAATATCATCTTTGATTTCGGTTAACGACCGACCATCGATATCCTTATAATCATCCACCAATTGAAACGAAAGAGTTGTGTTGTCCTCGCTGATATTGGCCCGCCGGTTCTCTACCTCAGGGATATCGGATAACCTTTGATCCATATCAATCACCTGCTCGTCGGCAGTTGCCAAGGTTGTTCCGGACGGCATCGTCACATACAGACTGAAATTCTCAAGCTCAACCTCTTCTGAGATATTGATACTCAGACCGAGGCAGATGATAATGCTGGCAAAAAAAGCAACCAATCCGGCGATGGTTGTTCGGGCCGGATAACGCAAACACAGTTTGAGGACAACGGTGTACAAACGGAGAAGACGATTTTTTTGAGAGATAACATTAAAGGTGGCTATCTCCGATTGCTTCTGGTTTGACAGAAAACGATAGGCAAAAACCGGGATCAGCAGAAAGGCCATCAACAACGAGACCAACAGGGTTGATATAATTGAGACCCCAACATGGCGACCCAAAGTTTGGATGAGAAAGTTGTCGGAAAAAACAAACGGCAAAAATACCGAAACGGTCGTCAGAGTGGCGGCGAAGACGGCGCGCCAGACCTCGCCAGCGCCAGAGATGACCGCCTCCTTAACCGACTTCCCGCGCGAGCGGAGACGATGGATGTTTTCCAAAACGACAACCGAGTTGTCCAGAAGCATCCCGACGGCAATGGCAATTCCAACCAGCGACAAAGTATTAATGGAAATATCGAAAGCGTAAAAGAAATTGATCGAAATTAATATCGAAATCGGAATCGTGATCGCGACAATCAGCACCAAAGGAACCGAGCGAAGAAATATCCACAGGACAACCATCGCCAAAATTCCGCCGATGAGAACCAACTGCTTAATCATCCCAATATTATCTTCAATAACTTCGGCAGAATCATTTTGTACAACCAGTTCGACATCATCAACGGCGGTCAACTCATTCAGACCGACAATGACCTCGCGGGCACGTTGCGATAGATCGAGCAAATTCGCCTGGCGATCACGTACCATCGAAATTGAAATCGCCTCCATGCCGTTGATGCGTGAGATCGATTCTTCCTGGTATCCGCCATCAATTATTTCGGCCACATGCTTGAGAAGCACCGGCCCTTCGGTTTTTATGACAAC
>JAUUYJ010000101.1 GCA_030588275.1 Candidatus Zixiibacteriota bacterium
AAGAGATGATCGGTCTGGAGGCGTTCACGGAATACTTGCAAAAAGGAAAGTGCGCCGTTTTTCTCGGATCATCTGGCGTTGGGAAATCAAGCCTCATCAATGCTCTTTTGGGGGAAGAGAGGCAGATGGTCAAGGAGTTGCGAGAGGACGACAGCCGGGGACGCCATACGACGACCCGTCGGGAACTGCTATTGCTTCCTGAACCGTTGGGAGGCATGATTGTCGATACGCCCGGTTTGCGGGAGTTGTCGATATGGGATGAGGGGGAAAAGGCCGGGATTAAAAGCGCTTTTCAGGATATTGAGGAGATTTTTGGTAACTGCCGTTTTCATAATTGCCAGCATGAAAGTGAGCCGGGGTGTGCCGTTCAAATCGCTTTGGAGGATGGGAGTCTTGATGCAAGTCGGTATCAGAATTATCTCAAACTCCAGCGAGAGGCGGCTCATTTGGAGTTGCGCCGAGACAAGAAGGCGGTTCGTCAGGCGCAAAAAGAATGGGGCAAGAAAATATCGAAATTCATGAAGGAGCGGAATCGAGCTAACCCAAAATTCCCTTAACAATTCGTAACAGAGTTCATGCCGTCGTCTGATTTATATTGATGGCGCCTGAATATCTCCGTAAGTTTTGTTTAGAGTCTTGACGTGGTTTAGAATATTACAAGCGGGGATATGATGCCTTTGTACTCGTACTCAAGAATTGGTTGTTTTTCAAATTGTCGGTTGCAGTATAAGTTTCGTTATGTCGAAAAGCCGGACATTGTCAAGCCGACCGGGATCGAGGCCTTTATGGGAAGTATGGTCCATGATAGTTTGGAGCAATGTTACCGCTTGGCCGGGATGCAGAAGCTATTGACTCTGGAGGAACTGTTGGCCTTGTACCAACGGTTGTGGAAGGAGAATAAGCCGGATACTTTAAAGATCGTCAAAAAGGAGTTATCGGAAAAAGATTATTATGAGACCGGGTATGAGGCGTTAATAAAATATTACAAGCGGTATCAGCCGTTTGATCAGGAGATTGTTCTGGGGCTTGAAAAACGGATCATGATTGAGCTTGATGATTCCGGTCAGTATAAAATGGTCGGCTTCATTGATCGCTTGACTCGGGATGATGCGGGGCGGATTCGGATTCATGATTACAAGACCAATAGTAACCTGCCGACGCAGGAAGAGATTGACCGGGAGCCGCAGTTGGCTTTGTATCAACTGGCGGTTGAAAAGATGTGGCCCGATCAGGGACCGGTTGAGCTGGTATGGCATTTTGTCCGGTTTGATACGCCGCTTGTTTCTATCCGAGATATGGGGCAACTTGATAAACTGCGGTATGATTATATGGGAAAGATTGATGAGATTGAGGCGGCGGTTGAATTGGGGAATTTTCCGGCCACCGAGTCGGCCTTATGTAATTGGTGCGATTTTGTAGAAATTTGTCCCGCTAAAGGGGGAAGCGGTGGTGTTAAGTCGGATCAGATAGAGATTAAACTGCCGCCTGCTGATCAGTGTCTGAAATTGGTTGATGAGTTTCTTGATCTGGATCAGAAAAAGAAGGATGTCGATAAAAGGCGGGATGAGATCAAGCAGATTTTAATCTCTGGTGGGATTATGGGGACGAACAAGTTTTTCCCCGGATCGGGTGGCAGAGGTTTAAATGTTAGTCTCCAAAAATCAAATAAGCTACCGGGGAAATCGGCCGATGCTGAGAAATATGATCAGATTACGGAGCTGGTTAAGGGGTCCGGGATGTATGAGGAATTTTCCACCGTTGATATGCGTTCGCTTCAGAAGGCGTTTGACGGAGGGAAATTGCCGACGGACATTCGTGGTCAGCTAAGTCAATTTTCGTCTGAGGTGATTGTCAGTGCTGTGCGGATTAAGAAAAATCCCGCATAAGAGATTTTATAATTTCTTCACAAGAGCAGATCCTCAATAAAAAAACCTGCCGTTAGGCAGGTTTTTTTTAACATCAATATTAAATTTGAAGCTATTTTTTCTTGGCCGATAGATTTTCAATCTTCAAAGCCGGAATAATAATTTTGGCGTTGCGATCAACCAGCATCAAGGTACTATTGGGTGGTGCGGTTGTCGTATCGACGGTAAACGGCCCTGGTTTTTTGTCACCTTTGGTCGAGAAATAGACGCGCGCAACGACTCCTTCACCCGGTGCCAGAGGCGGTCGGTCGGTTCCCATATAGGCAAGGCCTCCGAAGTGCATGACCTGATTGGCGGTATCAACCGGACTGTATTTTTGAGCAAAATAGGAAATCCGAGTATCCTTAAATGATACCGAATCGACGACTACCCGGGCGACACCGGCGGTAAACCTGATCGGTATGTCAAGGGCGGCCAGATCTTCGTCATTCCAAACATGAGCCGAAACCATCCATTTATTTTCAGAAATGGTTTCGATCTTGAGGGTAACGGTGTCGGTTATTCCGACCGGGTCATTCTGCGCCATCGCCAAGCCGGCGGTTAGCAAAAGGGTGAGCATTACAAGGGCAAAGATTGATTTTGATAGCATATGATCCTCCACTTATTGCAACGATTCAAAATTTATATCTGTTTCATCAGCTTCTATTTGAGTGCTGTCAACACTGCCATATTCACGATTAAGGCGGTCGAGGTAAGTTTGGGCCAAGACTGAGTCTCCCATATCGACAAACGACATCGCCGCCGCATTGTAAAGCGCTTTGGCTCCGATTTGTGACTTAGGAGCGATTTGGATAACGCGGTCGAGCAATGCCAGAGATTCCTCAAAATTTCTGACGAGGCGTTGAAGCTCGGCCATAGCCACCAAAGCGGCAACCTGAATTGATACTTCCGGTCGGGCATTGATCGCTTTTTGGTAAAAATCATTCGCCTTGCCAAGCCAGATATCGGCCATCTTTTGATCTTTTTGGTCAAGGTAATGGACCGGTATTTCCCGGGCAACACGGAACGCTTCATTGGAGTAAGGGTATTTCTCCATTAACCATTCCATCTCACTTAAAGCTCTTTTCCAGTTCCCTTCCGCTTCAAAAGCCTTGGCGGTGTACATTTGGGAGTGAGAACATAAATCGGAGCGGTTGGGGAATTTGGCGCGTAACTCGGCCAACACAACTCTACCCTCTTGATATTTTTTGGTAAAGCATAGCGCACCTCCGAGGCGTAATAACGCTTCGCCGATGATACTGCTGTCAGGTTGGCGGGCAATTACGGCCCGGTAGATTTCAATCGATTTGTCTGGTTGTTTTTTTGCACTATAATAAATGTTGGCGATCAGCATCGACGACGGAATTTCAATCTGTCCGGTTGTGTCTTTGATCAGTTCCAGAGTTGCTATCGCTTCGTCCCACTTCTTGGTCATTGAATAGACGCGACCCTTATTAACCAATGAGGTTCGGCTGATGAAATAATTATCTGGAAATTGGGCTTTCAAGCGGTCGTAATATTCGATTGCCTGGCCAGCAAATTTATTTAACAGATCGGTATTCCTCATCGCGTTAGCCAGTTTTAGCTTGTCGATCGGGATTGAGGTGACATCAATATTGAGCCTTTGGCCGGTATCTACCGGTGGGTAAAAGTCGATCAGGATACGATCATAAATGGCAACCGTCGAGTCGAGAAATCCAAAGGAGCGATAGAAGATGGCCAGTTCTAATGAGGCGGCCGTCCGCTGGTCCCGGGTTGTCGGGATTTCATTATTGAGCCTTTTGTAGGCGGCAAAGACCGAATCAAACTGCTGTTGTTTAGCATACATGATCGCCAACGACTTTTGAGCGGCAAAGGCCATCGTGTTGATTGCTTCCTGAATTTCATCCTGATTGGCCAATGATGCGTTGTCCCGGTTTTCGTAATAATAATCGAGGACGGCTCGGTAGCTGGCCATCATTGCCAGGCTATCGGAGGCTGTGGAAAGTTCGGGCTGGATGTTGATTTTTTCTGACGATTTGCCCGCCTGATAAATCAGCTTTTCCATATCATAACGGATTTTTTCGGCAGAATCCTGACCGCACCCAATCATTGATATGACCAGGCAAACTAATATGGGAATTAGATAGGTTCTTTTCATATATCTATTTTCGGACAATATTTCAATCCTTATACAACAGTTTTGGAAAATCGGTCAGTTTTCAACAGGAAAACAAGAAGGAGGGAAGATTGTCCCTTTCCAATTAGAGAAACGGTTTCTTTGTCAATTGATGTCTGTCGATTATATGTAATCAGACCGCCAAGTTAGGGAATGGCCAAATAAAAGTCAAGGTTGTACGAAGAGAATCAGGCCCATAAAAAAACCCGCCTTGGGGCGGGTTTTTTTGGATAATTTATGTCGGTTTCCCGATTTAGGAACGCCGTTTGAGCAAGCCGGCTCCAACCAGACCAAAGCCGAGAAGCATCAGTGTGGCCGGTTCAGGAATGCCTGGATAGGTGTATTCGATCAGGTCATTTCCGCAACCAACTGTAGTATGGAAATAGATCGGAGCTTTGCCATCTAAGCCAAGCAGGGAGCGTTCTACTTTCCATTCAAAGACCCAGGTATCACCATTGGTGACATCAGGATCGAGCGGACCGGAGGAATATGTCGGATCGTATTCCAAACCCTGCCATTCGTTTAGGATTTGACTGGACGAGCCAAGAGTGGCACCAAAGGCAACTTCGTGCGCGCCAACCCGGTTCCGAATGGTCGTGTTGGGGTAGTAGCTACCGCTTTGATTTTGTATATAAGACCAAGCGTCAACCGATCTGACGTTGCCGGTCGAAATATCAAGAGCAAAGGTATTATCGCCGTAGGCTGATCCGAAGAAGATATCTCCCTGGCGGAAGGTCGTTCCGAATGTCGTTGAGGTGACAGCCATACCGAATGAATTGGTAAGGGAGACATACATGAAGTCACCTTCAAAGGCGACGCTAAACCCTTCCAGATCATATCGTTCGCCACCTTCACTAGCTGTGCCGGGGGAGGGTAAGTAGCCAACGCCACCCGGATATTCAATCGGAGCAGTATTGTTATTACCATCGAACGGTGTCGAGGAAATATTGCCTAAAGCGGCATAGTTGTAGTTGAATGCCATCGCACTATTGCCAAAGCAAAAAGCGATCAAAGATAACATAATAATTGTGCGGAGCCTCATTGGATAACCTTTCATGTTTCTTAACATAGTCTTCATGCCCAAAGTAGAGCAAGTTTCGTGCCGATCTTCTGGTCAAGTTTTGAACTATGTAAGTGGTTGTGTCTCAGGTTATTACTAATAGGTGTCTTTACTTGTCCTCGATTTGTAGTAATTTTAATGTCTGTTTTGTCCATATCTTTGACAATAATCTGGGCAGATTTGCCCAAATTCATCCTTCAGTTAGGAGAGAAAGCGGGACTCTACTTGAAATAGGGTAAGTCAGGCGGTTATACGGTTTCGATCGTTTAACCTATGGTTCTTCGTAATCTATTGTTGTGTAGCTATTTGTGTCGTTCAGTCTGCTTAAATAGAGACTGATTGGTGGCGAATTGGTGAGTATATATTCTGATGGTAATTCAGAAACAGGAATCAGTATAATTTTATGTCGGTTTCAAAGAGGAGAATCCTCCACGTTGGGCGATTGTCCAAACTCTGGACAGTCGGAACGGACTCCTGCCTCTTTGTTAAGTCATTGTATCCCATTAAGTAAAATATGACTGCCTATTTGATGGAAGGCAGTAATGGTGGAGGATTAATATTGATTCTGGTCAGATCCGGTAGAATAAACAGCTGGAGGGTTTATGAATCAAGAAAAACGCAGGACTGGTATGGGTGAGCAGTTGAGCAATATGGCGATAATTAAGAATGGAGAGGGTCAATTGGCTAATCGGAGTCGATCATGGCCGACCGGATCTGGTCTTCGGTTTAGCTCCGGAGATTGGGAAAATAACCGATTCAAGGTTCGGCTTTATCGGTTTATGGCCGATTCCATTCCCTTGGTTAATTCGGTTATCTGGACCTGGAGCCGATTGGCGGCGGCTGAGGGGGAGTTTAAGTTTCGTAAGAATGGGCAGGAGCTGACTAATTCTGCCGCTTCTGCAGTCTTGGATAATCTGTTTTTGAGAATCAATCAATTCAATTTTGGGCGGGGGGGGAATTCAAACGATCTGATGCATCCGTTTTTTCATTCCTTGTTCCTTGATGGTGCGGTATTGGGAAAGATGTATTTTTATCCCGACCTGTCCGGTCTGTCAAATTTTGAATTTTTTAATCTGGGTCGATCCGAAATTTCATTTGGACGGTCGGGGAAAATCAAAGTTATGGTGGAGAAGGATGGTGGTGAGCAAAATTTCTCCGGCGACGATCTCTATTATTATGCGCTCAATTCCGATCTTTCACATCCACAGGGTCGTTCGATATTGAAAGCGGTTCCGTTTATTTCATATGTTGAGCAACAGTTGGTCGATGATATGCGGCGGACGATGCACAATAGTGGATACCATCGCTTGCACGTCAAGATCAAGCCTCCGGAAAAGCGGGAGGGGGAGAATGATGATGCATACATCAATCGGGCTAATAGTTATTTTGATAACACCGTTTCAATGATCAAAGATATTGAGCCAGAGGACAACCCGGTAACCTGGGATGATGTGGCGATTGAGCATATCGGCCCTAAAAATTCGGGTGGTGTGCGTTCTAATAGTTGGTATCTAAGTCACAGGGCGATGGTCGAAGAGATCTGTAGTGGCACTAATCTGGCTCCGTTTTTATTGGGGTACTCCTACAACGCGACAACCAACTGGGCTCATTTGAAATATGATCTGGTGATGCGTCAGGTTGGGTCGGTGCAAGGGGCGGCGATTAATTTTTTCAATCGGTTGGCTAATATTGAGCTGGCTTTGAAAGGGTTCGATCTTGATGCGGTTTGGGAATTTAATAATGATTTTTCTGCCTTGGCGGGTGATCGGTCGGAGATCAGAAGTCGGGAAGCATCAAGTTTGATTGAGCTTTTTCAGGCCGGTTTGATCGACAAAGAGACGGCTGAATCCCGTGCGAAAAGGTTGGTCTGATCGCTAAGAAAGGATTTGAACCGGGGCGGGTCAGTTGGAGGAAAGCTCTGGCTGACCCGAATTATTTTGCTCGCGCCGTTTTGGGGGTTAATCCGCATCCGGGTCAGGCGAAATGGCTGGCCGGATCGGACCGGCCGGAGAATTTGCTGGCTACTGGTAATCGGTGGGGCAAGTCGTTTGTCCAGGCGGTCAAAATTCTGCATCGGGCGATGTTTAAGATTCGGCCGTTATGTAATGATGGGGATGGGCGGTATAATATTGTCGTTGCTTCGATTACACAGGATCAGGCCAATATTATTTTCAATGTTGCGGTTAGATTAGTGCGGAATAATCTTTTGATGAGTTCGCTGGTTAAGTCGATTAAGCTGACGCCGTACCCGGAAATGGTTTTTGGTAATGGTGCAACAATTACTGCTCGGACGACGCAGAATCGAGGTCATTATCTTTTGGGTAATGATTATGATCTGTTCTCATTTGATGAGGCGGCTTTTGAACCGGACCCTGAGTATTTGATTAATGATGTGGTGATGATGCGTCTGGCCGATCGGAATGGGCAACTTGATTTGATTTCGACGCCGAATGGGAAGAACTGGTTTTTCCGAAGAATGCTCCGATTGCAAAAGGATGAGGCTGGAGGGTTTGTTCAGATTGGGGATAGTCGGGAGAATCCGTATCTCTCAATGCAGGCAATCAATCTTCGATTGAAAAATTTGCCGCCGGATCGGATCGCTCAGAATATTGCCGGACAGTTTATCGATAATAGCCAGACGATTTTTAGCTCGGATGATATCAACTCATCTATGGAGAAAGAGACCGTTTCCGGTTGGCAACCGAATCGGAAATATATTTCCGGGTGGGATTTGGCTCGCAAGCAGACGCATACGGTTGGGATGACCTTTGATGTCACCGAAAAACCGTTCAGAATGGTTGCCTGTGAGCGGTTTAATAATCGTGATTGGGCCGATGTCATTGCGACGATCCGAAAGGTGCAGGCTGAGTTCAAAAGTATGTTGGTGGTTGATGCAACCGGGTTGGGGGATGTGATTTTATCGGAGCTGGCCGATCTGAAGCCGGAAGGGGTGATCTTTACACCACGCATCAAGGGGGAACTGTTGGGTAATCTGCTTCTTTACCATAACAGGCAGGAGATTAAGTATGGGGATGTTATTCAGAATGAGCCGGGTGGGAAAATCTGGTCGCTGGAAGCGGAGATGCGGGATATTACCTGGGAGAATAATAATAAATATGACGCGGTGATGGCGATGGCCTTAGCAATTTGGCCTAAGCGGAACCGGATGATTTTCCCCAAAGACGGACCGGTGCCGGTGAGGGTGACCAGTTTTTAATGGACCGGTCTGTGATTGAGCAAGTGGTTGCTCTTGCGGTAATCTGTAATTTGAACTCTTTTAAAATCCAAGCACTTCTACAAAGGTGACTCCAAGGGTGACGAGGAAGATGATGATGCCGACCAGCCAGGCGTAAGATTCTTTTCGTTTTTGATAAG
>JAUUYJ010000300.1 GCA_030588275.1 Candidatus Zixiibacteriota bacterium
CTGCTTTTTGGCAACGATTTATCCGGCCCGCAAAGCGGCTGGGCTGTCAGTTATTGATGTTTTGAGGCATTAGAATTTATTGATAGAAAAGCCAAAGATGTCGCAGGTTATAGATATCTCGGTGAAACTGGAAAAGGAATCGCTTTGGTCCCGGTTTATTGAGTAGATATTAGGCTTGATGATAAAGATGGGAACATGACCTCGGCCCAGCCAACAAATTGGGCCGTTAAGTAAGTAATGGATCAAGGTTTTGGGTCATTTGTCGATCCATAGAAAAGGTTGCGGTGTCAAGATTATGAACAACAATAAGTCAACTAACGATACCATACTGCAGGCCAGGGAGATATATCGTGGCTTTGATACACCGCGTGGAAGAGTTGAAGTGCTTAAGGGGGTCAATCTCAAAGTGACAGCGGGTGAAGTGGTTGCAATTTTGGGTGTATCCGGCGTGGGAAAAACAACCCTACTCCATATTCTGGGCGGCCTCGACCGTCCCGACCTGGGGGATGTCTTGTTCCGGGAGACCGCCTACCAAAAGTTGTCAGAAGCCCAGCTGGCCCTGTTTCGTCAACAGCATTTGGGGTTTGTCTTTCAGTCGCATTACCTTATGGCTGAATTCACAGCGCGGGAAAATGTCATGATGCCACTGCTGATCGCATCCCATTCCAGAAAAGAGTCGGCCGATAGGGCGGAACTAATGCTTGAAGAAGTTGGTTTAAAGGATAGGATGGAACATCGTCCGGGTCAGCTTTCCGGTGGCGAAAAACAACGGGTCGCATTGGCCCGCGCGTTGGTGAGCGACCCCGATCTGGTTGTCGCCGACGAGCCGTCCGGAAATCTCGATTCGGTTACTGGTGAAAAGTTGCACCGCTTGTTGATTGATTTGAGTCGGTCCAAGAATAAAGCGTTTGTGATTGCCACGCATAACGCGCAGTTATCGAGCATGGCCGATCGGATCATTCGCCTTGATGAGGGAATCAATGTCGCCGCGTAGAATGGCGACCGAAATAAAGAAGACGGTCTTCCAGAGAGAAGGTTGGAAAATATGAGATGTCAGGATTGCAAAGAAAAAGATTCAACGGTCAGCATGACCCATATCATAAATAACGAAAAAGTTATTTTGAATCTCTGCCGGGAATGTGCCGCCAAACGGGGCTTTCATTCCCCTCTCGACAGTATCCCCTTTCCGTTAGCGAACCTGCTAACCGGCATGCTGTCTCCGGCTCCATCGTCGAAGAAAACGGCTCAGGCGGTTGGCCTGCCGGATCTGACCTGTTCCCAATGCCAGTTAACCTTTACCGAATTTTCACGGCTGGGCCGCTTTGGGTGCGGCAATTGTTACAACACCTTTAGGGAAAAACTACAAGGCCTCTTGCGAAAAATTCATGGATCATCGCTTCATCGTGGCAAGCTCCCACCGATGCTTTCCGAAGATGGAAACGCTATCAAAGAGCAGGAGCGACTTCAGGCAGAATTAGACCGGGCGATTGAGGCGGAAGATTTTGAACGAGCCGCCGACCTGAGGGATAAAATAAAATCTCTGGTCAACGAGGATGAAGCTCAAACAGAGAAGGAAAAAGAAAATGTTTGAGAATATGGCCAAAAAACCTGCTGGCTGGCTTTCTGAAGATGGGGATGAATCATCGGTCGTTCTTTCGACGCGGATTCGATTGGCTCGTAATATCAATGGACTCAACTTCCCAACTTCAGCCAACAAAGAGACTCGGGCTAAGGTTGTGGAATACTTTAAATCCGCCTTTGAGAAATCAGAATTCTTGGGACAGGGACGGTTTCATCTGACTGAAGAATTGGATGAGGCCAGTAACAGCTTCTTAGTCGAGCGGCACCTGATCTCCCCGACCATGTTGGAACGATTAGATGATGCCGGCGTTTTTATCGGCCCCAACGAACAGGTTTCGATCATGGTCAACGAAGAGGATCATCTTCGTATCCAGGCAATCACCACCGGTCTGGAGATGGATAAGGCGATGGAACTGGCATCTCAGTACGATAACGAAATCGGCCGTTTGATGGAGTACGATTACGACAGCGATTTTGGTTTTTTGACCGCCTGCCCGACCAACGTCGGAACCGGTCTGCGTGCTTCGGTTTTAATTCACCTCCCTGGCCTGGTACTGACTCGCGATATCGATATGGTTATTCAAAAAATATCGAAAATGGGCTTAGCCGTGCGAGGATTTTATGGTGAAGGGACCGACGTTCTCGGTAATCTGTTCCAGATATCAAACCAGACGACCTTAGGTAAATCAGAAGAGGATATCCTTGAAGATATCGAAAGGGTAACTCGGGTAATCACCGGCGACGAAGCGGCCGCCCGCAATCGCCTCAGAGAAGAAGCCAGTGAACAAATATCGGATAAAATCTGGCGCGCCTTCGGCATCCTAAAATATGCCCGGGTGTTGTCATCAGAAGAGGTTATGAACCTGCTTTCAGCCGTTAGACTCGGATTGGCTATGGGCATAATTGATAACCTGTCGATAAAAGTCATAAACGAAATATTGCTTCTATCCCAGCCAGCACATTTGACAAAATATCTTGGCCAGGATATGACCACCGACGAGCGAGATATCGCCCGTGCGGATATGGTCAGGGATAAGCTGAAATAGGAAATTTAAGGGAGGTTTTAATAAACCATGAATGAAATGTTCACCGAACTGGCCCGCAAGGCGATTGAATTCGCCCGCGATGAAGCGGCCCGATTACGCCACGATTATATTGGCACCGAACATCTCCTTTTGGGATTGGTCCGTCTTGGTGAAGGTCGCGCGATTGAAGTGATCGGAAACCTCGGCTTGGAACTAACCGATCTAAAGACCGCTGTGGAAGAGGTCGTCCAGCCGTCCGGCGGAACGATGACAATGGGACAGCTCCCCTTGACCGCTCGTGCCAAAAAGACGCTTGAGATTTCCGGGCAGGAAGCCCGCGCCTTAAAATCAAAAGATATCGACACCGAACATATCCTTCTTGCTCTATTGAAAGATGAAGAAGGGGTTGCCTCGCAGGTACTATCGATGTTTGAGATTGATTACAAGGAAGTTTATGACGAGCTGAAAAATATCGACGGCGGAAAACCGTCCTCGTTCAAGAGGAAACGGCGCAAATCAAAAACTCCGGCTCTCGATCATTTTGGTCGTGACCTTACCGAAATGGCCCGCCGGGGCCGACTCGATCCGATCATCGGACGCCAGAATGAAA
>JAUUYJ010000393.1 GCA_030588275.1 Candidatus Zixiibacteriota bacterium
GGATCGGGCAGGATGCGAACCGTTGTGCTGTCTCCAGCAGAGGAAACGACAACAAGGTCGCCTATTCCACCGCTGATCGGCCTGAACCCCATATCGTATGCGGTCCCGGAAAAGACAGTCTGCTCTCCGTTTTGAAACAACTCCTTAACCGGCTCGAATTTAATCCGATCCGATTCATCGCTAATTGTTAGCCAACGAATCACGGCGGTGAAAAAATCGGAGTACGGAGCAACATCAGCCCCAACCCCAATCGGATAAAAGGCCCAATGCCAAAAAGGTGATGCGGTTGATAACAAAATTTTCCCAGCCCCGGACCTGCTATAAGCTAACCCGCACGTTTTGGTTCGGTTGGAACCACGATCAACGTAAGCCAGAGTTACCGCTTTTGATCTTATCGAATCGAGCGGTAAAATCTGCTTGAACGGCGGCTGGCTTTTCCAAAGAGAGTTTATCGCCTCGCGTCCATCAGACAACTTGAGCGCCGGATGAAAAATCAACCGAGCATCAGGAACCAGGTTGAAGTCACCATGCATAATCCGGTTGGATTTCCAGTCTGCAACCGCCAACGGAAACAGCTTTTCCAAATTTGATCCGGGAGCGCTGTCAAAATAGTTTTCACCCGCCAAAACCATCAAACCACCACCCCGTTCAGATAGATATGAACTGATATTATTCAAGTGGTTACTGAGACGGCTCAGATTCGGATCAATCATTATTATCAGATCAAACCGGTTAAGTTTTTCCTGAGTGGTGGGCCACCTCTCCCCCAACCGCATGCGAACATCCGGTTTCATTCCGGGGGCATCTATAACAGATGTGACTTCATATTCCGACCGGCTATCCAAAAACCGCTTTAGAAAAGCATACTCCTGATTTAGAGACGAGCTATAAAGTAGAATCTCAAGCCGACTCTTTAAAACATTGACAACAATTTTACGACTATTGTTAGCCAGATTCTGGTCCGATTCGCCACCTGAGACATGAAGGTTAAGAATCATCTTGCCCGGTTGGGTCGGAGTAAAACTCAACTTATGAAGACCACTTTTGCCATCTCCCGGCGGAGTGATACTGCTTTGGGTAAGCGTTCGCTGGTCTTGCTCCAGCCGAAGAGTTAGGCGGTCCTCCATATTCCCGGATTGCTTAATCTCAACCTCAATCTCACTTTTCTTACCGGCATACATAATTTTGTTGTAAGTCAAGTCGGTCATGGCGATGTCATCTTTGACAATCGAATCCCCAATCGCGATGGTATGAATGGGACGACCAAACCGTTCAGCTGTCGCCTCTGGATTATCCCCCAGCGTCACCCGTCCGTCAGAAAGCAAGAAAATATAATCGTGTCGGCCAAGTGCGGAAACCAATTTCAACTGGTTGAGGGCAGCGCCAAAATCGGTCGCGGTCCCCGAAAGGGTCTCAGTCGCTTCAGCCGTTGTCAAAGATTCGGCGAAGGCAAAATATTCCAGGTTAAGATTGTCTCGAAGTAGGGCCATCAGATCGCCTGAAAGCAGATCGTTGGCAATAGCTGACCTGGCCTCATCTCCGTCTGCCGAAACC
>JAUUYJ010000011.1 GCA_030588275.1 Candidatus Zixiibacteriota bacterium
ACCGGATCTTTGATCGTTTCATTGATTTCAATTATATGTCCGTTGGGCGTAATCGCCTGACACCGGACGACCTCGACCGCGACATAATTTCCGGAAACCGACAGATGCAAAGAAAGAGCACTCTGTCCCTCAAACGATTTGCGGATAAGTCCATATTTCAGGCCAACTTCCAGTCGCTCCCAGCGGGTCAACTCCTCAAAATATTTTTGCTGTTCCGTGAGATGGTGCCGGGATATCAACATCCCGTCCTGCCAGTTGACTGAGATTAATTTAAAGTCACTCATATTTTTACCTTATTGTATGAGGCAACAAGTTACCAGCCTCAACGTTTATTGTCAAGATGCCAAAACTCAGAATCAGATCAAATCAGCCGGCCAGTCGGGATGAAAATCCGAGGCAGGCTCCCTCCTTTAATTCACCCAGTTTGGTACCCGGTCCGGATGTTTTAAGTACGATCCGGCGATCCAAATGGCCCGGCATAACCAAATCAAGAACCCAGTCCAGCTTGGCGCGAGTCGAAAAACCGGGCCTGAATTCTAATGCCTCCTGCCGCGTGATCCCGGAGATGACAACTTCATAGGTCGATTCCGATTCCGAAAAACTGTTCCCCAGAATCGTTTCCTTTCCCAATCGCCCCCCCCTTGAACCAAGCTGGTAGCGAAATTTCTCCGGAATACTGATAACCGACGGGACATTCTCCCGAAATTTGAACCGGTAGCCAAACAGAACTTCCAGAACAACCGCAACCATTTCGGCATTTCCAGCCCAATAATAAAACGATGGCATCAGAGCGGCCCAGCTCATGATATCATGATGCAAAGATTTACCTTCCTTAGGGTCAAACTCAAACAGGCCAAAGAAGCGATCAAAATGATCCTCGTCGGAAACGCCAAAGCTGTACTTAAGCATCTGATACCGTGCCGACGCCAAATATCGTAGAACCGATGAGTCGAAGGGAGCCATAAATTTACGGGCATTATCCTCCCACTCCCCTTCACGAACCACCCGACCCTGAAGTCCATAAAAGAACTGGTACGGCATATAATCAACGGCGCTGGAATATCCGGCATGCAAGGTTATTGGAGTGCTGGAGGAAATCTCGGTCCCCGGTTTTGGCTCTTGATAGCGAACCTCACCCTTATAATTTTCATACTCCCCCACCGCCAGAATATGCACCCGATCGGGATCAATACCGAACTTCATCAGAAGATTCAGGGCGGTTGTAAAATGGAAGGGGTGATGTCGATTACAAAAATCGGGCATCACCACTGCTTGAGATCTGTTCATCAGCCTTTAATCTCCACCCGGAATTGTGTGTTGACCGGGGCGCGAGATTTGAGAAAACCTGTCAGTCGCTGTGTCAAAAGCTCAACTTCGGCATCCGAATAAAACTTTTTCCGGTCCAGGACCACTTCGGTAACCAGACATCGATATATCCCGGTTTCCCCTCGGGCGATCCCGTTCTTGCACGACGCTGATCGAATTCTGGGATCGTAGGTCAGGCACCATCGGGAAATTTCGTCGAAACTAAGGGACCGATCCCGATTGCGCAGACGAGCCGAAATTTCGGCACTAATCTGGGCAGTTTTTTTGGATGGAATCGCTCCGCTGGCCGGCAGAATATTGACCGACGATGCCACCCCAGGGTGACTCTCGTACAGTTCGGTAATCCGTCCCGCCTCAATCCCGTTGGCACTGACGCCGGATGTGATAGAATAGTTGATCGTAATCGAATCGGGAGGAAGCTCCATCTCGTCGGAAAAATCAAACCACAAAACCATCCGATTTCCCTGCTCTTCAGGGGAATAGAATCGCCCCGAACGACTCGCCACCGCTTCGTGACGGGGTCGGTATTCTCGTCCCAGAGAATCGACGACAGAATTAATCTCCAGAATATCAGATAGTTCTTCCGGTAGCTCAACTTCAACGAGCCGATTTCCCCCCGTATGCTTAAAGAGGGTCAGTTCGTTCTTATTAACCGTTATGAAACAGTTGAAGGAGAGTTCGAAGGGGGATTGCAATTTGCTTTTGTCCCCACCTGCAGGAAGGTCAAGTTTGATCCAGTAAAGGTTTCTTGAATCTTCCGGGAGGGTCAAGCTACCACTTTCCAGTAATTTTGCCAACCGTCCACCGGGAACCGAACGTTCCCAAGTACAAACAAACGACTCCGGCAAAACGATAAAATTGGACTCAAGCGAAGAGAACAGATTCACGCTGGTTCGCAAACCACCCCAGTCGGTTTTGGCCCGATCGACTGAGAACATTTTTTCAATTGAGGAGGTCACACCGGGGCAGAAGCCGCTGTCGCTGTAAAACTCCCCTTGATTTGAGCCGGGATACCAATTGGCCCACCGAATTTGACTCAGAACATCTTTGACACCGGCCAGATAAATAGTCGAACCGGCCATATCAATAGCCACTCCGGAATATTCGATACCGATATAAATTTGGTACTTCTCGCCGGTGCGAAAGGTGACGCGCGGTTGAGAGGTGGCGGAGAGATTATCCGTTTGGGGAGAGAGATCAACCAGAGCATCATCAACGGTGAGAAACATATGCTTTAGAGTGGCATCGACAAGTTTTTCCGGACGCAGACCAGAAAAGAAAAAAGTCTGCCCCCCTTCTCGCTTCTCTTTGTAAAAAAACTTGGTCTGCTCATCAATCTCTACTATTGGATCAGAGATTTCGCATCGCATTACGGTAAAGGCCGGGATCGGCCATCTGAGGCTTTCCGGGCAGAGCGAACGAATCAGGGAGTTGGTCGCAACCTCCCAAACTTCGTCAAGTCGAGTATCTATTTTGGACAACTGCTGGGCATACATTTCTATCATGATCCGGATAACCGGATCAAGCCGTTCGGACGATTCCGGTATCCTCGGATTCCAGACCCGCAACTCTTTGTGCATTTGCCCGAATATCTCTTCGGGCGTTTTGCCCCGCTTCATCTTTTGATGATCCGCTAATTCTTTCACAATTTATTCACCGTTCTATCCCAGTTTATAACGGGCTTCAAATTTTCGTTCTTCGTTGTTATCAAGCTTGTAATTCCCGGTTACCTTAACAACCATGCCCAACGGATGACCCGCCTGGCTTTCCACTTTCAGGATCGTAACTGAGACATTGAAAAGGCGCCTTTCAAAACGGTCGATGGCGTTGCGTACACCCGAACGCAGATCAGCTTTGTTGGAGGAAAAGATGTCGGAATATTCTTTATCCCAGATAGCACATCCAAATTCGGGATTGAAAGACATCGTACCCGGACGGGTCCCAATGATTATCCCAATCGAATAAGTGATAGACTGCTCCAGATCGGCTCGATCAAGATAGCCCTCATGCAGTGTAAACGGTAACGCCAGATATTCCATCGATTTATCAATTCAAGTTTATCATGCCGCCCTTGACGTTGACCGTTGCCCCCCCTTCAACATCACACGTGGCGCCTGCTTTTGATTTCATGTTGGCCGAAGCTTCCAAGTTCATATTCGTCCCAGCCTTGACCGTTATCTCCTGATCCGCCTCAATTTTAATATTGGCCGCCTTGATGGACATATCTCCCGCTCCCACAATACTGACATCCCCTTCAGATTTGATTGAGATTGATTTATTGGCCGCATCAATAACAATCTGGCTCCCATCCATAGCAGTAATCGTAAATTTTTCAGCACCATCGGTGTCATCAAAAACCATTTCATGGCCGGAGCGGGTCTTAAATGATTTAACATTGTTTCCTTCCCCACCGGTACCCTCTTGTGGTTTGTCGGTGCTGTTGTACACCGAACCGACAATAAGCGGCCGATCAGGATTGCCCTGTTCGTAGCCAACAACCACCTCATCGTCAACTTCTGGAATATGGAAAAATCCACGTTCCGCTCCCGCATGGGGCGTTATGACACGAATCCAACTTGTCTCCTGCGAATCACTCCAGGGGAAGGTAACTTTTACGCGGCCCAGCGCTTCAGGATCATTATTATTAGTGACAACAGCCGATTGCAGTTGAGTAATCCGATTCAGAGATGATCGATACCGGGGATAAGCCATATCAAGCGGGGTGCAAAAGAAATTATTAGAGTACATACCAGCTTCAATTGTGTGGCGCACCGCTAAGACCCAATAGGTTCCATCAACCGGCCCCATTCCTTTAACCCGGATGCAGTTTCCGACAGAAACCGCCGGAACGCTTGACGTCCCTGAACATTTTATCATCCCCCCCATAGCATCGCCCCGCTTTGACTCAAGAATATGGTCGAGAGATCGAGCGTCAGCCACCGGACGGCTGGCTCCAGCATATCCTGGTTGACTATACAAATTTTTTGATGCGTCGGGCGATAGCTTTGACAGCGCCGAAAGGGCCCCGCTGGCCGGGAGAGATTCTGAATCCTGAGTAAATGTTTTCTTTTGTGTGTATGTATAAGCTTGCGATGAAAATTTTACCGGCGCGGTTCCCAATCCAAGTGAAAATGCACCGAGTGATTCACGCCATATCAAATCTACGGCAGAACCTGAGACTGCTTTCTGTACTGAAAAACCCTGACCATCGTAATATGCAAATTGGCCGTTTTCGCTGGCCAGTCGAGAAATAAAATCATAATCGGTTTCCCGATACTGAACGCAGTACTCTTTGACATTACTGGTAGCATCAATTTTATCGAGTGTCATTGGGTAATTATTCAGAACTGCGCTGATAATATCGGACGCGCTTTGATCATAATAAAACTTGTTCTTCGGCGCACCATCAAGGGCAATACTGGGTGAGTGTGCCGTTATGACGCCGACATTCAAACCATCAATGCTGTTTTTCAGATCTACTTGTGTGATCGTTCCAATAAAGGTTAACTCAAAAGATGCCTCGATGTCACTCCCCTGAGGAGTAATTTTGAGAGAAATTGATTCCCCCAAAAAGGATGTGTAAGGATTCTGACTCGCAAATTCAACATCAGCCGTGGCTCGGCCCACATCCAAAAGAGTTATGACAAAAACATGGTGACTATCGACATACTGCAACAACTCCAAGCTCATTATTTCACTATCAATTTTCTTGCCCTTGATAGTAATTGCAAACTCCGCCGGCGTACCAATTAATGGCTTTACATCTTCTTCTTGTTTTTCGGAAAGATAATCTCCTTCCAAAAATTCTTTATATATGGAATTATCTATTGTCATAACGGACATCTGCCTTCAGGTGAAAAATTATTCCGGGCGGTAATAGTACCGCCCGGAGGATGCTTAATACAAATTACTCCTGCCAGCGATTGTCAATTTCGGCATCGCCAATAATTAATTTACTGCATGAAATCTCAAGATACTGATAAATCTGAACGTCGGGACGATCCTTAACGTGCGGTATCGTCTCTTCGTACTTAGTGATAAAGCCATCTTCCCAAACCAGTTCTTTCATAACAGCATCATCGGGATTGGCAAAAATAACTTTTCCACCTTTCCAGTTCGGCTTACTGGTATCCATCGCCCAACGGGCAATATCAACGTTACCTTCCGGATCAGATTCAATCGTAATCTTAATCGTACCGGCGTGAGCGCGATCAGTCGGCCGGCCGGTTTCATCCTTGGCGGTGTACAAATTATACGAAACCTCGTAAACGTTTAAGTACGTTACACCGTCAATTTCAAGAGTAGGTCTCCGTGCCATCTCTATTCTCCTTAGATTTTATAAGTTTATTAACTCTTTTTTTCTAAATAACTCTTGCGCAAAAGCGCCTCAGACATCGGCTACTTATCCTTAACGTTGGTCTGATTGTCATCGTTCCAGGCGGTGAATTCGATATTAAAGGTCCGAGCCGGATATTTCGGATTGAGACTTACCTTAATATCTATCTCCTGCCGTTTACGCATTTCGGCGTCGGCAAAAATATCAACCTTGAAATCCTGCAGGATATTATCTCCTCCGGAAATTGCCTTCATAAATTTATCGATATCACGCCGCATGGCGTCGATAAATTTTTGATCAATGACCGAAAAAGTCTGCTTGTTGAGATAGTTGCGCATCGTCTTGTAAACGTAATCATAGGTGCGACGAATGGAGTAAACGTTGAAAGTCTCTTTGCTGAAGAGCGTCGCCGCTCCCATCGCTACCGCCGATCCTTCAAAATTAACCAGAGGGTTGACCCCTTTTTCGTTAATCTTTGAGGCATCCGGTTGGTTGGCTTTGAAGCGCAGATACTTGGCCTCAGAAATCTTGCCATGCTTAAACCCAGCCATCGGTTGTTGCATTCCAATCGTCGTGTCGCCGCGGTACATCATCCCGGCCACCGATGCAGAAGGTGGAATCCACATATCTTCATCCTCAAATTGATTAGACTCACGAGCCATGAGATAGTTGGAATAAAGCGAGACATACTGTTTGGAATTGTCAACCCCGGCCAACGATGCAAAGGATGGGTCATCCAGCATATCCATAACTTCATCAACCGATTCAAAATCGGGCAGATCGGTTATGACATGGACTTTATTGGAAAAACCCAGTTGTTGACCAAAGCGGTCGATACTCTCGACGCTCCCCAAGTAACCGGGAATGACCGCCATAGCGAAGCAGTCACGAATCGACCACTCGCGATACAGATCAGCCACCGCCTTGCACATCCCTTCAAACTTTTCCTTATCATCCGGGTCGGCCAACTCTTCAGCCGAAGCGTTGACAAACCAGGCATTAACCTTTTCATCCGGTTCCTGCTGTGCGTTGGCAAAAAATTTATCCAAAGAACGATAGGTTGATTCGATCTCGCGGCTGGCCCGATGGACCTTTTTCATATTCTTTTCCAGGTTGGCTTCCATATTGGTCGCCGACTCGTTCAACTTCTTACGCATATCATCGATGCTTTCATCGGCGGCCAAAAACTGAACCCAATGATTGAGCCGTTGACCAAGGAGCTTGCGCTGACCGGCAAAATCTTTCTTGGTCAAAAATTCTTTACGCTGGAAAGTCTTCTTGGGATCAAGCCATTCGACCCCGCGCACCAGGTCGCCATCGCCGGTTTTAAACGACGGCATCAAGGCTGACAACTTTTTGAAATCGCCAAACGAATCACCCAGAATGGAATTAAATTCGTCGTCGGACAGTTTTTCTCCGACTACTTCGGCTGGTGCGGCAGATGGTTGTGCCGCTTCGGCCGCCTGCGGTTGCAGTTCATTTTTTTCTTCTTCACCCATTTGTCATCACCTCTTTTCTATTCTTCGCCGAGAAGGTCAATGTAATGTTTGGCCAGCTTCATCAAAGCTTCTTTCTTTTCCGGATCGGCCAACGTTTTCTGTAACGATTTATTCTTCTTGAGTTGTTTTTCCAGGTCGTTGAGAATTTCCTTGCCGTAGTAAATTTTTTGCAAGTACTCGTCACGTTCGATCAAATTCCGGCTACTGAAATCTTTCATCGCCTTGATTTTGAAATCGGCGTTGACCTGCTCCCCTTCGGTCGATTCCATCTCGACTGAAAAACCGGGGTTAAACTTGTCAAAAACCTCCTTAAGATTACTGCACCGGGTTGGCGTTACGTCGGCATCTTCGTCGTCGTTTAGCTTGGCGGCATACAACATCTTATTGGAGGGCAAAAGTTCCACCGGAATGGAATCATCGCGAGCGATCTTTTCGGTCGCTCCCAAAATGAATTTTGCCATTTATTCCTCCACCTTATTAAAAATTAATTGTCATCCTGCTTAATAAAGACATATTTATCATCTTTTATATCGACTGAGATATTGTCACCGGGTGAAATTACACCGGTTATGATATCTACCGAAAGCCGGTTGATAATATCTCGCTCAATCGTCCGCTGAATCGGCCGGGCACCCAACTCCACCGTATAACCGTCGCGCCCTAACTTGGCTTGCGCTTCGGGTGAAAGGGTCGCCTTTATATTTTGATCCTTCAAAAGAATATTGAGCTGATCAAATTCCAGACCGGCTATTTTTTCAACTTCTTCAGCTGTGAACGAATGATATACGACGATTTCATTTAGGCGATTGAGAAGTTCCGGTCTGAATTTGGAAAAAAGAAACTTCCTAACCTCTTCCATATCAACTTCACGTCCTTCACGATCCGCTTCCAGAATAATTTCGGCTCCAAAATTGGAGGTTAAGACAACCAGCGTGTTGGAAAAATCAACCGTGCGCCCCTGGCCATCGGTCAAGCGACCATCATCCATAAGCTGGAGCAGGACGTTGAAAACATCCATATGCGCCTTTTCGACCTCGTCAAGAAGGACCACCGAAAACGGTTTACGCCGTACTGCCTCGGTCAAAATCCCACCCGCTTCATATCCGACATAGCCGGGAGGGGCGCCAATCATTTTGGCGACCGAATGCGGCTCCATATATTCAGACATATCAAGCCGAACCATCGCATTTTTATCATCAAACAAAAACTCGGCTAATAGCTTCGGAAGATAGGTTTTGCCGGTACCGGTAGGACCGAGGAAAAGAAACGACCCAATCGGTCGGTAGGGCAGTTTCAGACCGGCCCGTGCCTTGCGAATGGCATTGGCGATCACCTTGATAGCTTCTTTTTGCCCGATGATCTTTTTCGATAGAAATTCTTCCATCTTCAGGAGGCGATCTTTTTCGGCGGTCAACATTTTAGCCACCGGAATTCCGGTCCGACGAGCGACAACCGCCGCCACATCGGAATCGCTGATCTCCGGGATTAAATTATTGACGACCGGTTCCAACGCTTTTAATTTGGCGACCCGTTCGGAAAACCCAATTTTTATATCTTCCAGGTGGACAGTTTTCTCACTCATTTCGCGTCTCCCCCTTCCACAGGGACTTCGAGGCGATGGCCCCAGTAATCGCTAATCGTATCGACCGAACGAGCAAACTCATCGTAGGCGACGCCCAATTTGTCAAACGTCTCTTTCTCTTTGGCCGGGTTTTTCCCTTCGCAATCGGCGATCAGTTTTTCGACAACCGCGACCTGCTTTTTTAGCACCGGAATTTGCTTTTTGGCAAACTCCTCTTTAAGTCTAAACTCCGAACCGGCTTCGTCAATGATATCAAGAGCAACATCCGGGAGATTTCTTTCGCTTAAGTAACGCATCGCATACTTAACCGCTCCGGTAACCGCATCCTCATTGTACTTGATAGCGTGATGCTCTTCGTACTTGAAGGTGACACCCTGAATAATCCTGACAGCATCTTCATAATTCGGCTCTTCGACCAACACCTTTTCAAAGCGGCGTTCAAGCGCCTTATCTTTTTCGATATATTTGGTGTACTCTTCTTCGGTTGTGGCACCGATCAGGCGAACCTGCCCGCGCGCCAAAGGAGGCTTGAGTAGGTTAGCCGCATCGTTGCCACCAGCCGGATTGACAATCGTATGAATCTCATCGATAAACAGAATCGTCTTTCCAGCCGACTTGACAACTTCCCCTATCAGATTTTTAAACCGCTCTTCAAACTCACCCTTGTATTTGGCACCAGCCACCAAGGCACCCATATCAACCTCCATGAGCTTGACATCTTTCAGTTGATCGGCTGACTCACCATCAGCAACCGCCTGCGCAAACCCTTCCACGATGGCAGTCTTGCCAACACCGGGACCACCGATCAAAACCGGGCTGTTTTTGCGGCGACGAAGCAGAATCTGCATCGCTTGACGAATCTCTTTATCCCGTCCGATAACCGGATCAAACTCTCCGGCGCGAGCCTGATTGGTCAGGTCGGTGCAATATTTTAAGGTCCCGGAAACAGACTTTGAACCAGAATCAGCCCCTTTATCACCAGCCTTTGGGGTGACGCTTGTGGCAATCTCTTCGACCGCCTTATTCTCCGCTATGGCCCGGTAGAGATCCTCTTTGACGATGCCAACTTTATCACGGATGTAGTTGGACAGAGGGGATTTTGGATCAAAGATCGCAATAAAGATATGCTCCGGCTCGACCAGCGTATCGTACAGTTGATTTTTTTCATTGATCGCATCGGCCAGAATATCCTGCACCGCCGGAGAGATTGACAGATTCTCCCTCGCTGAGGACCGACTTGATTGGTCTTTGAGATAAATTTCGGTAATTGATTCGACCATCGCCGGGCTTTTACCCAGACCATTCAAAATTGATTCTACCTGCGAACCCTCCTGCCGTATGGTGGCGATCAGAAGATGCTCCACTTCAATTTCAGAATGACGTAAATTGGCCGCTACTTCGCGAGCCGCCTTGATCACGGCTCGAGCATCAGAGGAATAATTGGCGATATCCATATTGTTACGCTTAATTCCTTTTTTATAAGTTCACCCGATTGTTCGCCTCGGTTAACCCGCATATTTTGATGTGATAACAGTTTATTCTAAACGACTATTATAGTAAAGTCAAGAGTTTTTGCCCTTACCACACGGACCAAACAGTTAATTTTGTCCCGCATTACCAATACGGAAAGAAGATTAATTTGGTTGCTATTCCTGCTTCACCAACTAAAAATCATCATCATTTTCAGAATCGACATCAAAGGCTTCATCATCCGCCTCCGCATTCCAATTCGATTTATCATCCTCATCATCTGATGCGCCTTTATTTTTTATCGATTCTGGATCAACCTCATCATCATCGCAGTCCCCGCCGTACTCCGACCCACCATCCTCTTCATCATCCCAATCAGGGTCGTCGCCAGAATCCGAATCGTCCTCCTCTTCGTCATCCTCTTCAAGTTCATCCCCCTCTTCCAGAAGAGTATAGTAATCGATTATATCGTTATACGGGACATCCTCAAACAGCTTGTAAGGGGAACCCTCTTTGCCGGGATTAACTTCGAGACTGTAATTTAGCTTCGGTTTTAAATTGTCATAAATCAGGTCAACAAATTCGTCCCCCGGTGTCATGTCATCTTTAACGGTTAATATTTTTTCATAACTGCCATCTGATGAGGAGAGGGTGAATTTGTCATCCAGGCTCTCCGCTTTTGCCGGATCAATCGGTAAGCGAATATGAAGCGAGGGGATTTCATAAACCAGTTCGGTCGTCCCACCGGAGCGGATCAGAAAATCGGTTGTTGATGATTCTTTTTTTTCAGCCATAGTTTTATTTCTTACCTGGTTCTAATTTGATATCGGTACTACCCAGATCGAGCCGTGAGCGTCCGATCCCTTTATAAAAATCTTCGAGACCTTTGGCGGTGAAATGAACGACCCGGCCATCCGGTAAAATTCCAATCGCATCCCCTTTGAATGCACCCCGACCATGGATGCGATACTGCATAAACTGGGCGTCGGCTCCATGCACTATCCGATCAACATCGCCTGATTTTCTCAAACTGGCATTAAACTCGTCGGCGAACTTCTTAACATCAGGCCCGACAACATCTCCGGTCATTTTTTCAGGTACCAAGGCCAAATTTCTCCCCGGTGAACCGGGCCTGATCACATCCTGCAGATCATAATCGCCCACTATTGCTTTTTTATTGATCGGATCAATCACCTGTCCTTTGACATTGGTCGGGTCTTTCATATCAAATTTCTTCGGCCTGCCATTTTCCATTAACACCTGACGGGGCCGTTTACCTAATATCTTAGGCCGATAGGCATAACCATTTTTCCCCAGAACATAATACCCACCCTCGGCCCGAAAAGCGGCGAATATCTGTTTCATATTTTTGCAGGTAACCTTGCCGGTCGCTTTGCTGGTATTGACCGCGATCAAATCTTTTCCTTTGGGGGAATGCCCATCCATTATCAGTTTGACCCCCTTCGGATTGGTGGTTCTAAATATCGCCATCACCCCTTGAGATTTAACAATATCAACCGCCATCTTCAGATGAGAGTCCGGTATTCCGCTAACCGCCTCCGACGATGCCGGTCGATTATTGGGGTCGGTGCTTTTATACTTATAATCTTCTATTTTGACAATCTCGGTCGGTTTGGGAGTGTGCGTTTTTTGTCGCCGCCCCATGTGAGGACCGGCATCTTCCAGAGGAGGAGAATCGACGAGTTTTAGCTTTTTGCCGGTTGGCGTTGTCCGCTCTCCCTTTTTGTTTCCTTTTCCTCCCTTGCCTCCTTTGCCTCCACCATCAGAACCGTTACCCCCACCTTTACCCCCACCTTTGCCACCACCTTTGCCGCCGCCATCGCCACCATCACCAGACGATGATTTTCCTTTATTTGACTTCCCTCCTTCGATTGCTTTTAACTTCACACCGGTCGGAGTTGTTCGCTCTGTACCGGTTGCCTGCCCAGTCGAGTCGGCTCCGCCCTTTGTGCTCCCCTCGGGAGGAGAAGATTTGGATGGTGCCACGTCAGTGGTAGAGGTGACATCTTTGGCCGGGGTTTGGGTTTGGACTTTGATGATACTCGTCCCTTTGGTTGCCCGAACTTTGGAAATCTCGTCACCCTTAAAGGTTAATTCCATGAGGACCTCATTCCGGGCCCTGATCTTATCATATCCCTTGGCCGCCAACCCGACCGATTTGCTGGCCGCCTTGGAGCCGGCAATGGAGATACCCTCAGCTATCAAATCGGACATAGCCTCGATTAAGTATCTGGTTCCCATTTCAAGATGATATTTGGAAAGGGTCGTTAACTTTTCTTTCCCTTTTTCATTGGGCGTCTTGCGGTGGACTTTTTCCATCTGTCCGTAATGCCGTCCAGCCATCGCCATCTGTTCGCCAGCTCCTATCAGCATATCGAAATCCATGATATACCCAACCGCCCTGGCTATCACCAGAAGAGCGGCCGCGATCGGATTGCCCCTTCGGGCCATCGCCGCGACAACGGCATGGATGACAAAGAAACCGATCGCCATCGGAAGCATTGCCACAACCTTTTTTTCGATTTCCCCACCGTACAACCGTCTAATTTCCGGAATCATGAAATGATAAAATTCACCCATACTGGCGGCAAAGACATAGGTTTCTCGCATAGGATAGGCAACGGTCTGCTCCAGCGCTCGCATAAATTCGCCAAAGCCGCTTTGTCCCAACTTGATTCTTATCCCCGGAACCTCATCGAGGTCGAGATTGCGATAAAATTTATCCACGTATCCGACATAAGCCGGGATAGCTACACCGAATTTGTCATACAAGAGTAGGCTACTTTTACCACGTTGTTTGATACCGATTTCATAGGTGGCACCGGCTTTCACCTCACGAAGATACCCTTTAGCAATCTCCAGTTGATTACCAAGCGCCAGAGGATTTTTGCGTTTCCATTGATACAGAATTGTCTCAAGCATCAGAGTCAAAAATTCTACCGGCCCTCCCTCGGTATCACCATATTCAAATGCGGCCTGAGTTGTCACGCGGGCGATGGTTCTGGGATCAAGGTCCGGGTTGTTCGATTCTAATTTGAGAATTCTTTTGTACTCGGCCCGATCGATCCCTCCTACGGCAACTTCCACACCAAGTGAGATTCCGGCAAAATGCTCCAACATAACCAGATAAATTCGGGCGACCAGTTCGTTTTGGAGTGCCTTAATATAATCATCGGATAGAGGGCGAACTGGCAATTTGACATCATCTTCATCATTTGTGAAACTGCTGTAGGTTACCCGAAACAGAATCTCCCGGTTGACCGCCGATTCAGTTAAACAATCGACTACCTTGTCAATCTTCACCCCTTCCGGAAAACCATAATGGTACAGGCTGGTTCCTGCTTCAACTGTCATCTGCTTTAGTCGATTGGCAATATAGGGATCGACGTTTTCCGTTTTTACGATATCAATTTCGGCAGTAGCTGGTCTGAGAGAAGGCTTAAACTTGACCGTCCACAACCCCTGTGGAAACCAAGTATAGTCAAGGACCCGTTTGATCTCATCACCCGATTTTGTAACAAAAGTTATAATGCCGGTGAGTTTGACCTGGTCGGTATGGATCCAGACCTCTTTTAATATCTGAGTACAGAGGAAGACAACATTCTTGCCTCGCCTCTTCCCTCCACGTTGAACCCTTTTCTTCTTTCGTTTGCGGGCTTTATACGCTTTTTCTTTTGTGCCTTTTCCTGCCATTTGATCGCCTGATGCCACCTGAGTTATAAGTTTTTAAATTTGACCTCAAATTTTCCGGGTGGGACATCCTTCTCGGTCGCCTTGCCCGCCTTATCTAACTTTCCTTCCCGCTTCTGACCATCCGGTAAAATCAGGATATACTCCTCTTCGGGGATCGGGTCCCCTTTTTGATTGACCAATTCGATATCAACCCAATCCTTGAACAATAGAAGTTTTGATTCCTGCTCTAGTCCCAGCTCGACATCTTCCAATTTTATGCTGAAGAAATACTCCGGTGGGTTGTACTTTTTGCCGTACTCCTTCATCTCTTCTTCGGTCATCAGATCGGCGGTATCCTCGTGGTATTCGTACTCCCAAATCGTTTCGACCTTCCCTTTTTTGACCTCAACTTTGATCTCGGTAATCTTTTCCCGATTGCCATCGCTGTCATATTCGTAGATGATTATTTGGGCCGGAGAATTATCTTTAACATCTTCCAATTCGGCGGTCAAAGTCAATTTATCACCCCGCCGCGCTTCCTTGGCGCTCCACTCAATTTTTTTAATTGTCGGGGTCGGAATAACCGGAATCGATTTTGACTTTCCGGAGATTGAGTTGTCGGGCAGTTCATATTCAAAATAAACCGCATCGTTAAGCGATAAATCTTCCGGGATATCGACACTGCGAACAAAAACGTTGCTTAAGATCGCATCACTCAGCTTTGCGACTTTTTTTCCACCATCGGTTTTTACGGTGATTTTTATTTTTGCCCCATTACCTACAAAGGCGGTCCGTACTTCCAGCTTTGTCTGACTGCCGGTTCGAGCGGCGGTCGCTTTCCAACTGGCTGAGATCAATTCCGAATCAAGTTTGATCTCATGCTCGGTGTCGGTACTCTTGCTGAATTTGAGATCGGCCATTTAGTATTCTTCTTCAACTTCCCGATAGGTACCGGGAACCAACTGTTCGACAATATCAACCATATGGGAGGCAACCGTTTTCAACGTCAGCTTGGAAAATTTGCAGGTTATGGTGAATCCCAAATCCTCCGCGATAATATAAATATATTTTTGATAGACTGCTTTCTCTCCGGGGTACCATTTATATACAAATTCATAAACCGGATAACCCCCATCACGAGTCACAACCTCATCTTTTAAGATTTCGATATCGGGGAAAGCCTCGGTGATCGGCCGGATTTTCTGCACGGCGAAGTCGGAAATGTCGTCGGTTTGCAAATGACGATCAACCATAACCATAACCATATGGTCGGTATCGTCAACCGTTGGGCCATTAAATACATGAACTGTCTGATCCTCCCAACCATCCGGGAGATCAAGCTTGAAGCAATCGTTATAACTCATCTTCGTCAGTCTCCTCTTCTGGGATCTCCTCCGGGATAATAAAATATTGATCGTTTATCTCGATTAATAATCTTTGAGACGCATCAGAATTTTCAAACGTTACCCACCAGGATCGGAACTTACCCAACGCCTCATTGATGCTGGCTCGCGATTTTTCTTTGATATCATCCGGAGCTTCATCATAGGCAAAGCTGGGAGAGAAGTCTTCGTTAACTTTCTTTAACCAGCCAGCCGCCCACGTGCGATACTCAACCGGTTGCATTTCATCACCCACAATAGCCATCAGACGACCGACCGATTCGTTTTTGAACCGAACCGTAATCGAAACCGAGTTTGACTCCAAAGTCAGATCGTCATCTGAAACATCTCTGATTTTTATCACCATTGGTCCCGGATGCAAGAGGCTGTAGAAACGGACCGCCGCATCAGCTTCAAATTGATAGGTACCGCCAACAGGTATGTTAATAACGAGAGCTTCCGGCTCGACATACCGTGACGTTTCTGCGTTCGGATGGGTCTGTTCGATTTTCCCAAACACCTCGTCATTTTCCTGCCCTTGATACAAGGTGACCAAATGCGTTTCCCAGACATTGTTCGGGTCTTTCAAACTTAGCTGAACCGGACTAATATTTTCATATGTAACTTTTATACCAAGCGGTGCGGTAAACAGATATTCCCGGCTTTCCGCTTCCAAAACTATCTTAAGTTTCGGTTCTTTTTGTTCCATACTAATCTCCGCTGTGGTTGAAAATAATAGAGCAATCATCAGCCACTTTAATGTAAAACCACTCACCATTTAGGGATTATCAAACCCCCGTAAAATCTGCTTTTCGCCATTGTTAAAATTATTCCTGTTACCGGTAAATTGCATCAGTCCTGATCCGGGAGTGTGATCGGAATCTTCCGCCCGACCAGCCGAAGAACGCGGGCGAAACATCTGCCGTTTGAACTGATTTTTTGTTTCGTGGCCGATTTCGTGAGCAATAACCACCTTGGTTCGAGCGGCTCCCATTCCAGCCATAATATAAGCTCTTCCTCCAGTGGATAAGCCCTGTCCTCTAACCCAGCGTTGGTCGGGATGGATATCATTCCCTTCGATCCTAATCCGAAGCCAGCTATAATTTCGTCCGGTCCATTCGGTCGTGACGCTATCACCGTTGGGCGCGTTGGCGGAATATTTCGGATGCTCAAACTCAACCGAGACGACCGAGTTGCCCGGCACACTGGCATCGGTCGCCCAATTGCTTAGCCCACTATTGTATGCGGCAATGATACGGTCACGCCATGCTTCGGCACAAGTGACAATCCGCGCTCTGGCCTGATCACGAGCGGTAATTGAGGCGGCATCATGACGCGCCGTATTAGCTTTGGTGATGTCGTCGGCGGTCGGAATTTCGCTATTACCAGCCTGCCTTGCCTTGACCGTATTCCAGGCTGACATACTCGTCGATCCATGATCCCACAAACCGATATACATAACGCAGTAAGTGTTATTGATGGCGGTCACCGTTCCCAACTCATATTTAACAAACGTATTATTGCTCGTGTAATAACCATCCATGACCGCTTCGGAGCCATGAGTTGAGACATGTGTCTGACCTGTGCTTGTCATTTCTGATGCGGTAAATCTAACCTTGCGCCAAATCGGGATATAGTCGGAGCGTCCCGCCCGTGCGACCAGATCGTGACTCGGTGTATTGTAAAATACCTTGGCCCGGATGCGGAATTGATCCCCACCCAAGCTGGACGGCTTGAATTTGACATACGCTTTGCCTTGTCGGACTCCGGCAGTCGTAATCGTTTTGACCCGACAGGTTTGATAGTAAGTATCATCACTTTCGGTCGTTGCGGTACAATTGGCGTGTGCGGCCCAATGAACGGCGGTACCGTTCCCTTTTTTACCGAGTCGTTTATTTCCTGCCGCAAGATACTGATGGGTGCTGGCGGCGGCTGTGTTATTGGCATGCTCGTCAAACGACCATTTGACCTCAACTGGCATCTTGGCTACCGTCTGCGCATTATTGGTCCGTTTAAGAAGTACCGTTGCCACAAAATCGGTTGGAGTTTCCGGCGTGTTCATGTAAATCTTCCGGCTTTGACGGGTCCAGACGGCAACAGTATGAACCTCGACTTTCACTTCCTTGGTACGTGTTATCAGATCACCAAGTTTGAATGTCACGGTATAAGGAGAGTTGTGCGGCGTCACCAGATTATTACTCGCATCCTGCCCATTCCAAACATACGTATCCCGGCGATCGGCCGCCAAACCGATAAGGTTGCTTTCGTATATGACGGTATCATTCCGATCCTGGATTTTCAGCGAAACCTGGGCACCGGCCAACCGCCCCCGGCGCGCAAATTCGTATGTAATGGTACAGTTTTCATCCCCCGGCGCAAAATGTGTCGGAGCAGTTAGAGTCGCCGAACCATCCGCCGCCACCGCATCAACCCGCCGGCCAGTACCAGCTGGAACCCGGCACATTATCCGATCTCCCTGATATGTAGAAAATAATTACAACGCACAGTTTTCCCCGTCATCCATTCCCACGAGTGACCGGACCGGAATCTGAGAATGAGACCGACCACTTACCGGGTGGAATATTTTCTTCTTTTTTCTTCCCATCACGATCAAGCTGGCCTTTGCGGACCTCCCCATTTCCAAAGTAGAGGTTGTACGGTGCGTTAGCGATTCCTTTGCCATCAACATCTTTAAGAGAAAACTCAACATAATCTTTGAATTCCAAAATCTCGGAACGGGCCATCGCATTGGCAACTTTAATCACAAAATAATACTCCGGCGCCGAATATCCGGCTTTTTTGTCCGCCTCAGTCTGAACGTCGCCGGTATCTTCAACGTATTTATATTCCCATTCCGCCTCAACCTTACCGCCCGATGTTTTTGCCTTTATACTGTCAATCAGATCGTCGGCTGACGAGATATCTTTTTCATATATATCAAAAACTGCTTTTGTCCCGGAATCAAAACCGGAGAGCTGGGCCGATAGCTTTACCGTGTCACCAACCCGCGCCTCTTTTTCAGACCATTCCGCTTTGGTGAGACTCATCAAGGTGATCTCGCAATCCCCTTCAGTCAGCCCGCCCAGCTTAATTTTTTCACTTAAGATGCCGCTGGAGAATTTTCCGTCCGGTTTCTTGACACGATAAGCAACACCGGTAATCGGCTTCCCTCCCTTATCGACAAACTTGACATCAAGCCAATGGCTTTCATCTATCTCTGCCGCGGCGGTACTGGATTCTACTTGAGATCCCTGGCCACCGGAACCACCTCCACCACCAGATCCACCATTGCCGATCATGACATTGAAGCTACCCAGCATTATTGTCGCTTTGTTTGCTGGAGGTTTCTGAAACGGTCCTCCTTGCGGGATATGGGGAGGAATCGCCGAGGCGGTAGAATCAACCGTTGCGGCTGGCATCCCCATAATATTCACCGAACCACTTAAGGCACCATCCAGCATCCCCACAAAGGGGTGGGGCAAAGGAGTCGGCACCGGCCCACCCGGTGTCGGAATCATTATAATATGAGTATCAACCCCAACGACCTGATCCCCCTGTTTGGCGGCAGGCATTTTGTTAATCATAACCGTTCCGACAGCGATAACCGTTCCGGTTGGCAGATCGGTTGGATCGTTACAGTTCTTGGCCATATCACCCATACGAGCGGCCTGCTTACCCATATCTACCTCGACAAATTAAATTTTCTGAAAGCTTTTATATATAATGCGTCCAATCATCAGAAGTCAACAAATCTTTACCTCCTTCGATGATTGGAGAATACAAAGCCATGCGATGTAATGTATTTACGGGATGGATTGA
>JAUUYJ010000303.1 GCA_030588275.1 Candidatus Zixiibacteriota bacterium
AATCAGCTTTTCTCGATAACTGCATAATTCTCTTTTACCTTCCTGTTCGTAATTTGGAGAATCTAATCTATCTAATTCTCATTTGATATGCAATCCTTAATTGCCTCAGAAATTTATTGTCCTATTTAATACGTGAATATAGTAATACTCGATCAATTTTTCCATGATTTTCTTAAAAATAGTGCATTATTTTTATCCCTATTCCTGTATATAGCAGAATCAACCGAAAAAATGCCAATAGATATCTCAAAGCAGGTGCAAATTCACCGAATCATCGCTGAAGTGATATATCCCCGATTGAGGGGGTCGCGCACCCTCAATTAGGGGGCAATATCCCCGCTTGCGTGGGGAACTTTGTCGATTATAGCCGGTTAGAGAGGTCAGACGGTTCGGTGAGACGGATAACAGGATTTAAAAATATGAAGAATTCAGAAAAAAAGAGAAATACTAGATAAAATCGGTTGACCTTGCAGTATTTTTTTTATATATATCTCCGACTAATATGATCGGAGACTAATCAGATCGCCGATAATTATAGTCGGAGATTGCTTGAAACGGAGTTTTACCTGAATGTTTAGCCTGTCAAAAAAGACTGAATACGGATTGATGGCCTTGGCTTATCTGACGCAGTTGGAAGCCGATCAATTGGCGAATGTCAGCCAGATTGCCGGCTCTTCGGCGATTCCAAAGGAACTGCTGGCCAAGATACTTTCCGAGTTAGTCAAAGCTGGTATGGCGGTGTCATTCTCCGGACCGACCGGTGGGTTTCGACTGGCCCGTCCAGCTTCTGAAATGTCTTTGGCTGAAATTGTCGCCGTTTTGGAAAAATCCCCAGCACTTATAAATTGCGGATCTGATGAAGAAAATTGTGCTCGAACGGCCAATTGCGCCATCCGCTTTCCGATGGTCGAAGTTCAAAAGAAGGTGAACAAAATTTTGGAAGAAACGATGCTTTCCGATTTTGGCAAGTCGGGACCGGTTAGCGAAGTTTAACGAGTTAAGATTGATTTCTAAGGAGTAAAAATAGATGAATCTCCCGATTTATATGGATTAACAGGCAACGACGCCGCTCGACCCACGAGCGCTTGAGGCGATGATGCCATACTTTTCTGAAAAATTTGGAAATGCCGCCAGCCGGAATCATTCCTATGGATGGGATGCCGATAATGCGGTAAAAAAAGCTCGAAAAACTATCGCCTCTGCGATTGGCGGTACGGCCCGTGAGATAGTTTTTACCTCCGGAGCCACCGAGGCGAATAATATTGCCCTCAAGGGGATTGCCGAGATGTACGCTTCCCGCGGGAATCATATTATTACCGTCAAGACCGAGCATCCGGCTATTCTGGATACGACCGCCCGGTTGGAGCGGGATGGAATCAAAGTCACCTATCTATCGGTTGGCCAGGATGGCTTGGTCGATCCGGATGAGGTTGCCAAAGCAATCACTGACAAGACGATCATGGTCTCGATCATGATGGTCAACAATGAGATTGGCGTTATCCAGCCACTTGAGGAGATCGGAAAGATCACCCGCGAACGGGGCGTCCTGTTTCATAGTGATGCCACCCAGGGATTCGGCAAGGTCGCCATTGATGCCGATCGGATGAATCTTGATCTGATCTCTTTCTCCGGTCACAAAATTTATGGCCCCAAAGGGGTCGGCGGCCTGTACGTCCGTCGCAAAAATCCCCGTGTCCGATGCGCACCATTGATTGATGGTGGCGGTCATGAACGAGGCATGCGATCCGGGACGTTAAACGTACCGGCGATTGTCGGGTTTGGTCGGGCGATTGAGATAGCCTTAGATGAAATGGAATCGGAAAACGCTCGTCTGACCGTACTTCATAACAAATTGAAAAATGTAATTATGGGTGGTATTGAGGAAATTTATCTCAACGGCCACGCCGAGCGCCGCATTCCTGGCAACCTTAATATCAGCTTTGCCTATGTTGAGGGTGAATCACTTCTTATGGAACTGTCCGATATTGCCCTCTCCTCCGGTTCCGCCTGCACCTCCTCGACCCTAGATGCTTCGCATGTTCTGGCTGGCCTGGGTGTCGATGACGAACTGGCTCATTCATCAATCCGGTTTGGCTTGGGTCGCTTTACGACCGAAGAGGAAATCGACTTTGTCGGTGCCAAAGTAATCACATCAGTGGCTCGACTGCGTGAGCTTTCACCACTATATGAAATGGCCAAAGAAGGTATTGATTTAAAATCGGTCAGTTGGACCGAGCATTAGACCAACGATAAAGAGAGATTACTTTTTTAACTTTTGACGGAGCTTAGATATGGCTTACTCTGAGAAATTACTCGAACATTTCAAGAACCCTCGGAACATGGGTTCCTTAGATAAAAATGACAAAGCGGTCGGCACCGGTATGGTCGGCGCCCCCGAATGCGGCGACGTTATGAAATTGCAACTTAAGATCGGCGCCAATAACGTCATCGAAGATGCCAAGTTCAAAACTTTTGGCTGTGGTTCGGCCATCGCCTCCTCATCTCTGGCGACCGAGTGGGTCAAAGGAAAAACGATTGAGGAAGCACTCAAGATCAAAAATACCGATATCGTCAACGAGCTGTCGTTGCCGCCGGTAAAGATTCATTGTTCGGTGTTGGCCGAAGATGCCTTGAAGGCCGCCTTGGCCGATTACATGCAAAAAAATGGAAACGGAACAGAAGAAGAAAAAGATCAAAAAGATCAGGACAAAACAGAAAGGGTTAGTTAATGTCTGATATAAATCCAGCAACACCAGAAAAGCAGTCTACCGATGAGCAGATACATCTCGCTCCCAAAGCAATCGCGGAGATCAAGAGATTGATTTCCGAGCAAAAGGATAATGACGGGATGATGCTTCGTATCGGAGTTCAGGGTGGCGGTTGTAGCGGCTTAAGCTACAGCATGTCATTTGAAAAAAACACCGATGAGTTCGACAAGGTTTTTGATTTTGATGGCTTAGGAATTATTGTCGATAGCAAAGCGTTGATGTATCTGGGCGGCACCAATATTGATTATAGCGACGAAATCCTTTCGGGAGGATTCAAATTTTCCAATCCGAATTCGACCCGCAGCTGCGGTTGCGGAACGTCCTTTTCGGTCT
>JAUUYJ010000017.1 GCA_030588275.1 Candidatus Zixiibacteriota bacterium
AAATTCTGGAGGGGTACCATAACCCTGGTCAGAACTGTCTGACCTGTCACGAGGCGCACAATCCTGAGCTACCTCATGCTCCGGAAGATTGTTCTGCCTGCCATCGTGAAATTGCCAACAAGAAATCGGTTTCCCATCATACGACTTTGCCTTGTCGTCGTTGTCATGAAGTACCCGATCGGCATCTATCTGAACCGCGCACGGCTCGAGCGCAGAAACCGACCGATAAAAGCCTGTGTGGTGAATGCCACTCCAAAGACGCTGAAGGCAGTCGCAGAACTCCGCGTATCGAACTTGATACTCATGGCGGACGCTATCTCTGCTGGGATTGCCATTACCCCCATTTCCCCGAGGCCAACTGATGAAAGAGGATAAACCAAAAATTCCGAGGCGGGACTTTCTTAAGACTTTTACAGAAAAAGTTCCCAAACTTGCTATGGCCATTTCTGTTTTGGCGGCGGCCGATTTTTTGACCGCTCAGGAGAATGGTGCTTACAACCCCGAAGAACATAATTATGGTATGGGGATTGACATTCACAAATGTATCGGATGCGGACGTTGTGCCGACGCTTGTAAGAATGAAAACGATGTTCCGCGCGAACATAACTTCTTCCGTACCTGGGTCGAGCGGTACGTTGTCCCTGTCGAGGGTGAAGCAATCGTTGATAGCCCTAATGGTGGTATCGACGGATTTCCCGAATCGAAAACTGAGGCTGAGGTTTTAAGAACTTACTTTGTTCCCAAGCTGTGCAACCATTGCACCAATGCACCGTGCGTTCAGGTCTGTCCAGTAGGGGCCACCTTTGTCAGTCGTGACGGAGTTGTTTTAGTTGACGAAGGTTATTGTGTCGGTTGTCGTTACTGCATTCAGGCTTGTCCTTATGGGGCTCGTTATCTTCATCCGGAAAAGCATACGGCTGATAAATGCACTTTCTGTTACCACCGGATTACCAAAGGGTTGTCCCCGGCCTGCGTCGAAGTCTGTCCTACCAGCGCTCGTATCTTTGGCGAAGTTGGTCTGAGGAGCAGTCCGTTGCGCCGTTTTGCCCGGGCTAACGATACGGTCGTTTTAAAACCGTGGTTGAATACCAAGCCAAAAGTTTACTACGCCGGCGCCGACGGAGAGGTGAGATAATATGGAAACTGTAATTGCAACTGCATCGGGGGTTCTTGCCGGAGCCACCGGATATATTTACCCCAACGAATTTGAACTTCAATGGGGACTTTTGATCGTCATCTATCCTTACCTGACCGGTCTGGTCGCGGGAGCTTTCATCCTCGCTTCTTTGGAACGAGTTTTCAAAGTTCGGGAGCTTTTGCCGGTCTATCGGTTGTCACTCTTGACCGCTTTGGCCTTTTTGTTCATCGCCCCTCTGCCACTCTTGGGTCATCTGGGGCATCCGGAGCGAGCTCTTGAGATGTTTTTGACACCACATCCCAAATCGGCCATGGCGATGTTTGGATTTGTTTATGCTTGGTATCTGATGGTTGTTCTGCTTTTGGAAATCTGGTTTGACTATCGCAAAGATATCGTGGTCATGTCTCAGGAAAAGACCGGCCCGATAAAATATGTTTATAAAATATTGACTTTGGGTATTACCGATATCTCCCCCAAAGCGCTGGAATTCGACGACAAGATTGGTAAATTCATTACCATCATAGGTATCCCGTCAGCTTTTCTGTTGCATGGTTATGTCGGGTTTATCTTTGGGTCAATCAAGGCGAATCCGTGGTGGAGTTCGGTCTTGATGCCGATTGTTTTCCTCTTTTCCGCGATTGTCTCCGGAATTGCTTTGATGCTCTTAGTCTATATGATAACGACCTTGTTCCGGTGGAAAGAGATGAGCATGAAATGTTTAAATCGGTTGGCGGAGTTTTTACTCTATGCCATGCTGATCGACTTTTCACTTGAAATGCTCGATTTTATCCAGCGTCTGTATGAATCGGAGGAATCGATTGCTATCCTCTCGGACATGATCTCCAGCCGGCTGTTTATAAGCCTGATAATTTCGCAACTGCTGATAGGATCGTTGATGCCGATGATAGGGATTATCGTGGCCCGCTTTACTCGAATGCCGGATGAGATGAAACGGATGATTTATTTCATCGCCGCTATTTTGGTACAGGTTGGAATATTCAGTACTCGCTGGAATGTTGTTATCGGTGGCCAGCTGTTCTCAAAATCTTTGCGGGGTCTGACGGTTTACAAGATGGAACTGTTTGGGCTTGAGGGATTATTCGTGGGGATCATACTTTTGGTTGCCCCTCTGTTTATCCTGTATGTTCTGACCAAGCTACTTCCTCCCTGGGTTGACAAGAAGCCTAAAGGGGCGGTGGTTGATGGCGGAAGTTATCGATAGAGGATAATCGGTACAGAATCAGATCTTAAAAAAGGGTATCTTCGGTGATACCCTTTTTTTATTTAGGCTATTTTACAATCCAATAAATATGAATGACGTTTGCGAAACGGTATCAATCGAGATCAAACTGTGTGCTTGCCTGGACCTGCTCAACTGCCTTGTCCCGCGCAACGATAGCCGTTTGCGGTTGATCAGTTGCCGTAATAGAGCGGTCGGTCAAAATAGGCATTCCCATCATCGGCCAGATAAACTTAACAAAAATCCCCAGTACGACCATCAACAGGATACTGGCCGGGATTCCCGCCTTGAAAAATTCACCCGATGTGAACTGCTTACTCTCGTAGGCGATGGCGTTGGGAGCGGCTCCGACCAGAAGCAAAAAAGGCATGCCGGCGGTGACCAGTGAGGCAAACAGAACGACTTCGGGGGCGACGCCCAAATATGGAGCAATCACCAAAGCAACAGGCATTATGATAGCGATGGCGGCGACATTCATAATCAAGTTGGTCATTATCATAACGAACAGGGCGATCCCGATGACAAAGACAAACCAACTGGCATTCTGGATAACGCCCAACCAGGAAACGGCCAGCCAACTGGCCGCTCCGGTTTGCCACAGGCAAAACCCGATACTCATCGCCCCGCCAAACAGCAGAACAATATTCCAGGGGATTTTTTCCAGATCCTCAATGGTCAGAATCTTGAATAAGAAAAAGGTCAGCGTTGCTAACAGCAGGAGAGCAGATTTGTTGACCATGTGGAGAAGCGGGATAAACTGACGCAGAACCATTATTGAAATAGTCGCAAAAACGATTATTAAAGTGATGATCTCTTTGCGCGAGATTGGCCCCAGATGATAGTTCAGTACCATCGCCCGCTTGCGCAGTCCCGGAACGGTTTTTTTCTCCGGTTTAAAAAAGACCATAAAAAAGAGCCAGAGCAATATGACCATCGAAACACCGACCGGAAGCATATAGTAACTCAGTTCAAAAAACGAAACTTCACGGCCGGTAATGTCGCGAAAGAAACCGATCGCAACCGCACCCCGGGCCGCTCCCAAAAGGGTGATGATGCTTCCGGCACCAGCGATGAAAGCCATCCCCATAAAAAGTCCCTTACCAAACCGGCTCGGTTTTTCGGTGTCACCATAGAGAGCATAGATCGCCATCAACAGAGGAAAGACAGCCGCCGCCACCGCCGTATGGGCCATTATCAAGGTTAACCCGGCGGTCATGGTAAAGCATCCCAGATAAATCATGCTCGTTTTTTCACCGACGACAAGGAGCATCCGATAGGCCATCCTTTTGGTCAGGCCGGATCTGGTGAAGGCCATCCCAATGACAACCGATCCGATAATAAACCAAACCGAAGGATCCATAAAATCGGAAAAAGCGGTGCGGGCCGAACGACCGCATCGTTCAATGACAACCGGATCAAACAGGAAAAACGCCTGAGCGACACCGATTAAAATACTGGTGACACCGATTGGGATAACTTCAAAGACCCACCAAGTGGCGGCCAAAACAAACAGGGCCAAAGCGGCTTTACCTTCCGGGTAAAGCGGGAAGGCCTGACCGTTGGGGTCGATGGCATCGGGCCAGTCCGGTAGAAAATAGATCACTGCGGCGGCACAGAGGCCGAATATGATGGCATAGAGCCGTTTTCGATCAAACGGCTTGGGAGCCGGAGCGACATGAATGTCAGGCGGCGCCGGAGGTAAGCCGCCGGGATGATCGGCGACAATCGTTTTATTTCTAAACCAATTTAGCATAGCTGTTTTTTATACTGTTTTTTGTTACTACTAACGGATGATGCGGGCCACTTCGTTGAAGACATCGACGCTTCGTACCACGCCAACGATGACATCATCTTTGATGACCGGCAACAGGCTCATATCTTTTGAGACCATTTTATAAATCAGCTTGGCGAGGTGATCGTCATAAGCGACGGTGGCGGTGATCGGTTGCATTACCGTTTCGACGGTATGTCCGGCCAACTCCTTCAGAAAGTCGGCCATTTTGCCGGTCGATAGATCGATCAGGTTGGGGTCAGACTCAATATCAAAATCTTGTTTGCGATCATGAATCGACATCGACTGCAAAAATTTTGGCTCCAGCCCTTTTAAAATATCACGCCGCCTCAGAACGCCGAGGAGTTGATAACTTTCGTCAAAAACAAGAAGGGCTCGGGCCAGAGTCTTACCGCTATCGGTTTTTATCTCCGATTTTTCCAGCTCAGCCACCGCTTGCTTGAGAGTATGCCAATGCGGAATATGAGGGTATTCGTCTAAAGGGACCATGATGTCCCGGGCAAACT
The DNA here is from genome assembly GCA_030588275.1 of Candidatus Zixiibacteriota bacterium. GTDB lineage: Bacteria > Zixibacteria > MSB-5A5 > GN15 > JAAZOE01 > JAUUYJ01. The sequence goes on from JAUUYJ010000017.1 coordinate 4,677, forward strand.
TGGTTGTCATCAATTTCTCCGGCTAAAAAACGACTCGGTGCAAACAAAAGTCAAAAGCTGATTGGTGCAAGGTAGAATATTTCATCTGCAAAGGGTATATACCGCGTCCCGTTTTTTAAGTCAATAAAATAGGGGATTGCAAAAGCATGGTTATGGCGCAGAATTTATCTTCATGGATACTGGCAGGCAATTTTAAAAGAGGGTATAGATAAAAGGCCAGACCGCCGACCCTTCCGTCAAAACGATCAGAATACTTAAAAATAGTAAGAACAGAACAATCGGCAACAACCACCACTTTTTCTGAGTGATTAGAAATATCCAGAACTCATACAAGAGCGTTAAGCGGGGCATATTACCAAACTCCTGATTCAATAGGTATCGGTTACCTCTTTTGCAACGATCCACCAATCTATCGCATCATGATTTCAATTTCAATCAATTCTTATATCTATCTTTAATACTGCTTGAAAAACCGCTGTCCCGGTCCATCCTTATCTGTCTGAATCCAGTAGCTGAGGAGGCTTTCATCTGGTTTCAATTTGATATCACCCTTTTTGGTCAACTTCACAATCTGTCCGATAGGTGTGATTAAAAAGAAATATGCCAGAGTTAAAAGCAGTTTGGTAAGCATACGGCTGACAAAACGAGTCCCTTTAAACAGCATAGATTCAAGCCGGGCCAGCCACATTGGTTGAAATGCCGAAATTAGGGCCAGAAGGAGCGCCAACCCGATTGGGTATGGCCAGGCTGGTTTGTTCAAAAGCCATAAGGTTGTGCCGATAATGGAATTCGAAATTGTCAAACTGAAACCAAAGCGACGCAGTTTTTTGATTGGCTTCTTTTCCTTCTCAATGTTTTCTGCTACTGCTTCATGCTCTCCGAAATCCAGAAACTCGAATATTCTGTCGGAGGAAATATTTTGCTCCTCTTTGTAGATCATGCAGTTTTCCAAAACTAAAATGTCGAGCCCGGAATTGAAGAAGCAGTTTAAAGCATCGCCCGGATTGCAAACAATCGGTTCGCCCCGAATATTAAACGAAGTATTGACCAGCATCCCCAGCCCGGTTTTTCTTTTGAATCCGTTAAGAAGGTTGTAAAATTTCCGGTTTGTAACTCCATCAACCGTTTGGATCCGTGCGGAAAAATCGACATGGGTAACCGCCGGGAATTCAGTTCGTTTAATTTTCAACCGATCAAGCCCAGTTAATTTCTGGTCATGATCCTTAATCTCAAGCCGATGCTTCTGGTTAACTTGCATCGTCCGTTGCATGTAGGGTGAGGGTGAGGGTGACGATCGCCTGATCTCAAACAGATTAGAAGCATCATCGGTCAAAACAGCCGGAGCAAACGGTCGAAACGATTCTCGAAATTTAATTTTAAGGTTCAACCGGGCTTGCATATCAGGGTCGGTTGGGTTGGCCAATATCGAACGGCATCCAAGGGCGCGCGGCCCAAACTCCATCCGGCCTGAAAACCACCCAACGACATTATTCTCAGCCAATGCTGTTGCCGTTTTCTCCACTATTTCTGCATCGTCAGACCGATGATACCGGATATTATTTTGGTCAAGCCAGATGGCGATCTGAGAGGTGCTCCATGACGGTCCGACCAGCGATCCCTTTTGGCTATCATTCTGTGCGGGGGAGACGGCTCGCCGAATATCAGCCACCTGATATCCAGCAAACAGAGCCGCGCCCAAAGCTCCACCAGCATCGCCTGAGGCCGGTTGGATCCAGACATTGTCAAAAATCTTTGCATCTACAATCTTTCCGTTGGCGACGCTGTTTAATGCAACTCCTCCGGCCATGCAGAGGTTTTTTTCATCGGTGACGCGACGCACATACCGAGCCATCCTAAGTATGATCTCCTCGGTCAGATCCTGAATCGAGCGGGCGATATCCATATCCTTTTGTCTGATTTCAGAATCGATTCGGCGCGGTGGGCCGCCAAACAGCTTATCAAAAAGGGGTGAGGTCATCGTCAGGCCGTGACAGAAATCAAAATATTCGATGTTCAACCGAAAGCTTCCATCATCCCGCAAGTCAAGCATCTTATCCAGAATCAACGATTTGTATTTCGGTTCCCCATACGGAGCCAGCCCCATCATTTTGTATTCTCCCGAGTTGACCCGAAACCCGGTGTACTGCGTGAAGGCGGAATACAAAAGCCCCAACGAATGGGGGAAGTTCATCTGGGCTTTTAGCTCAATTTTGTTGCCCCGTCCAATTCCATGTGATGCGGTGGCCCATTCACCGACACCATCAATGGTGATAATTGCCGAATGTTTAAACGGAGAGGGGTAGAAGGCGGAGGCGGCGTGCGATTGGTGATGTTCTGGATAGACGATCGGTCCTGAATAATCTGCCAGTTCTTCTCTGATCCGATCTTCAAGCCACAATTTTTCCTTGAGCCACAACGGCATCGCCGCCAGAAAAGATTTCAGCCCGCGTGGTGCAAAGGCTAAATAGGTTTCCAAGAGCCGCTCAAATTTCAGCCAGGGTTTATCATAATATGCCACAAAATCCAGTTGATCCGGACCAATCTGACCCTCAGCAAGGCAGTATTTGATCGACTCGGTCGGAAAACGAAAATCGTGTTTGATTCTGCTAAACCGTTCCTCTTGAGCGGCGGCAATGATTTCACCATCCCGCACCAGGCAGGCGGCACTATCGTGATAAAAGGCTGATATCCCAAGAATATTCATAGCAGTTTCAACGTGACCGCGAATTTAAACAGTTAGCAGAATTACTTTTCAAAAATGTAAGGATTATTAGGGCAGTATGCAAACGGATATCAGGGGCTAACCAAGCCGTTTCAAAGCGAGTAAAGAGTGAGCCGATTACCGCTCACTATCACAGTTAAGCTAAAACAGATTTATGATTAATAATCAGCGACCAAGTCATCGTGCCAGAACGGAAATTTGTTCCGATCCTGCAATCGCGTCAATCTCAGAGATAGCGGCCGGGGCAGTAGAAACGTCCGGCTCTGAGGTTGAATCATTGACCGGCGGTTTTTCCTGGCTGGCCAGCGAATTCAATTCAGAATATATCTTCATGAATTTATCAAAAGCGGCACCATTACCGGTCGGTTCGGAAATTTCTGGCAGTACCGAGCTGTTGGCCAATGAACTTGCCAAACTATCCAGTTCGTTATTAAACGAATCGGTCAGGTTGGCGATTAACTGCGAGAAATCCAGCAGTTCTGAACCTGTCTCCAAAATAGCTTCTTCGTTTGTTGCTACTGATTCAGCCATTGTGGCCATAGTGGGACCTGAATCCGTTTTCAATTCGGTTGACGCAACGACAGATTCGTCGGGGACGATCGTTTCTGTTTTGGCCTGAGAATCTGAAATCTCACCCAATGTTGAAATGAAACTATCGAAAGATGATTGAAGCTGGGAGATCAGGCCATCGGTTTGGCCGGACGGCTGGGACCGGTAATCTGTACCGATCTGCTCAATATTTTTGGAAAACTGCTGAGATGCCTCAGTTACTTTTGATGTGATATCGTTATCGGCACCACCCGTTTCGAGAAAACTGCTTATTTGAGACGATTGGGAGTCAATTATTATCGGAAGAGCAGTATCTACTACTTGCGCAGATTTTTCGCTCTGCAAGGCCTGAAGTTGGTCGTTGAATTTTATTCTCAGTCGAACGTCGGCGACCCCTTTAAAATGCCCGGCCTGCAATTTACGAATTACCCCAGCCGCTTTTTGGGAAGTTTCTGAAGAGATTTCGTTTTCTGTTTCGGAGATTGCTACCGAGGGTTCGGATGTCGAGGTTGTGCTGGATTCTACCGTTTTGGCGTCGGAGGCTGTTTCATCTTTGGCATAAGGAGCCACGATATTTGTAATCGGAAGGTTTCCGCTGATTTCCATTTTTCTGCTCCCAGGCTTTTAATATAACTTTTACATTATATATATCGGCCTGGAAGCCGTTTTTTTTAACCCTCAGGATTTAGTCACCGTTCCGAATGATATCCCGTTTTAACACAAGCGGTTTCAGGAATTATTGTAGATCTCCACAACCGGCTGGGTTACCTTCATTTCCGTTGACCCAACCATCACAGGAAACGGGGCCCGACCCTCCTTTGAATACAAAGCCAATGAGATAGACCGCATCACCAACATTGGCAATACAGTCACCGTTGGCATCTCCGCTACAACTTGCATATGGAATTGGGTTTTCACCACTCTTAAAGACAAAATTAATCAGATAAACGGCATCTCCGACATTGGCAATACCATCATCATTTGCATCTCCGGGGAAGCAATCACAGATAAATTCTGTGACGACAATCTGAAGTGGTTTATCAAATATAGCCCCGATCCCATCTTCAATGCGGGAGGTAAAATCGATTGTCCCGGTTGATAATGGTGTTCCATTCACCAGCCCGCTGGCAGAAAGGGTTAGCCCGGTTCCGGTCAGGTCGTTATTCTTGTCGCTCCAGATAACGCCACCGGTTCCACCGGAGCCTGATAATTGGACCGAGTACGGCTCATCAACAATCCCCTCGGCCAGAATCTCGTTTGCAATATTTAAAGCCGGGTTGATCTCAAATGTCAGCAGTTGTTCAACACTGGATTCATCATCGGTAATCATTGCGGTAAAAGAAATCTCGCCCGCCGACGATGGTGTACCACTTAAGAGTCCCGATGTTGACAGCGTCAGTCCGGTCCCACTCAAATCATTATTCTTATCGGTCCATATCTTGGTGCCGGTGCCTCCGGTAGATAATAATTGTTGAGTCATTAAATAATCGGCGGTCCAGTCCGGGATAGTTTCGGTTATAATGGTCAGGGGAGAGACCGCATCGCACACCTGACCTTTGACGACCAGATCGTCAATATTCCAACCGCAATAGGTCCAACCGCCGTCGGTTTCGCCCATCGTAAAGCGGATAAAAACGGTGGCCTGTCCGTCAGCCAGAGCGGAGATATCATAATCCTGCTTGGACCAGGCATAATCGGTAACTTCAGCCGAATTGGCCCAAACTGTCGTCCAGCTCGATCCGTTTGAACTGACTTTTATGTAGGCGTGGTCATATGTAGGTTGCTCAACTCCCAACCAACTTTGGAAGACCAAATGAGTACCGATGATATCGCTACAATCAATGGCCGGGCTGGTCAAATGATATTCAGGGATATTGTTGCCATAATCGCCCGACAGATTATAACAAAATGCGGTTGAGCTGTTGTACCCGCCGACCGGGTCCGGTCCACCGTAGCTTCCACCTCCACCGGTCGGGTTGCCCCGGGACCACGAACCGCCCGAAACTGCCCAGCCAAGATCGGTTTCAAAATCATCGGAAAACTGGATCTGCTGGCCGGTTGAGGGAGCGGCAGAATATGGACTGCCCGGACCACCGGCGTAAAACAGTCCGCTATCGACCTCTTCGGCGCTGAAGTAAAAATCAATCTGGTCACCGCATGACAATCCAGGTAGCTCTGCCTGATACTGATTGGCCAATAGCTCCGTCATGGAGGTTGCCGAAAACCCCGCACCATTAATAGAATAATGTAACAGGCCTGATCCGGAAATTGGTGTCCCATCGTTGATGCCGGAAACGATGACACCAAATGATGTCGTAGCATCGGGGGCCATCGTCGTTGGCAGGCCATCCGGGAAATTAAATCGTAGCTCCGGTCCGGGGATGTATGTTTCGCTGACAACAAAAACGGTGGCCAATGAAGCTTTGACCATCTTCGCCATATAATCAAAATTCATATAAGAAGTGCTGTCCTGGGGCGAATGATAAACGGTTGAAAAAACATACTCATGCAGGAATGCGGCTTGATAGCCGTTTTGGATAAACGGGTGATGATCGGAGTTGCCGGCAACTCCGGCCAACGATGCAGTCAGGTTCAAAAGGGAATCGGCCAAATGTTGGAACAGATAGGTGTACTCCATTTCGGTTCCATGATACAGTTTTGCCTGCGAATCGTTGTCGTAATATCCGATCATATCCATATTGCACATAAAGACAATGCTGTCACCCCGGGCGACCGCCTCTTCGGCGTAATGGTAGGAGCCGTATAACCCCTGCTCTTCGGCATCAAACAGAACGAACACAAAGGTCAAATCGGTGTCATAATCTTTTAAGATTCGAGCAATTTCCAGAACTGCCGCCGATCCGGACCCGTTATCATCAGCACCGGGGGAGGAGGAGACTGCATCACGGTGGGCTCCGACAACGACGTGATGGTCGGGGAGGGAGGTTCCGATTTTATATGCAATTACATTTTGAGCTGGACCATAGGAACCGGCGGTGAAGTTTTCGATGACAATCGAGTCTAAGCCAAACTCTGTAAACTTATCGGCCAGCCAGTCGCGCGATAAATTGTTGGAGGCGGTTCCGACGTAACGATTGCCGTATGCCTGTAGGGTTGAATCGTACGAATAGAGTGAATCGGTAACGACAAGATTTATCAGAGTCATCAGATCAGCAATGCCTCGAATCCTCTTGGTTTCAAAGAGGCTCTGTTCATAATACTCAATTTTCAGATTACGGTTATTGACCGGCATTAGCAAAGTCGGGTCTGATACTTTTGCATACCAACCGGTGGTCATGCGAAAAATTCGTAAACCGTTTTCTTCAAAGATGATCTGATTGTTGGATCGATTGAGATCATCAAACCGGAGGTCAATCGCCAGTTCATCAAGGCTGATATCTTTTTCTACCAATAGCAACTTAATCCCTGATAGCGAAATAGCTTGAGCCTGATTCGCTTCGGCCAAAACCAAATATCCGCCTTGTATCGCTACAACCGGATCAATATTTGTTTCTCGCAATTCGTCGGCATCGGCTTGATTACTGATTTTTACCTGATACAGGTCGGCCCCAAATATCGAACCGGACAGGAGTAAAATGGCCGTTAGGAAAAGATATATTCTCTTGTGCATATTTACTCCCGTAAAGGTGTGACAGCGATTAGATGGCTTTTCTAATTTCCCGAAATATACAAGTCTGTTCAAATTTGTAAACGATTTTTATCAAACCGCCTTATAACCCGTCGTGGCTCTTTGGTCACCAATTCCAACTGGTGTCATCCCGTGCTACCCCGTATCGTCCCGTGTTATCATATTCCACGCCGCGTATCTCGCATCACTCATGTCCAAGACCGCACCAAGCTCCGAATACAAAACAGCGTTATAATCTTCTCCAACCAATTTGTATCTCAACTCCGGCGATCTTTCTATTCGCATCATCCGGTTCTAAGAGGCTTCTGTTCGACTCCGACCCTTACTGGCAAACGGCGCATGGGATTGGACCGGATTTGAAGACATAATTAATCAGATAAACGGCATCACCAACGTTGGTCAGATCGTCACAGTTGACATCTCCCGCTTCAATCGGATCGGGGGGCGGACCACCTTTGAATACAAAATTAATCAAAAAGACAGCATCGGCAACGTTGACCATCAAATCATCATTGGCATCGCCACACTCATACAATGGGCCGGTAGCCAGAGTGGAAAAGGCATAGACAATCCCATCGGAACCGAAGGTGATGCAAGCGATGTTGGGCAGACCATCGCATCCGATGTCGGCAATCTCAATATCCATGACATCATCGGCGGTGCTGAAGCTCCATTCGGCAGTACCATCCGGTCCGTTAAGGACATAAACGTACTGATCGTCGGAACCGGCGATGACTTCAATTACCCCGTCGTTATCAACATCGTAAGCCAGAACGGCGTTGACTTCACCACCGGTCGGATAACTCCACAACTCGCTTCCATCGGCACCGTTTAAGGCGTGGATCGCCTTGTCGGTTGAATTTCCGGGAACGATGATATCATCTATTTTGTCAAAGTTCAGATCGCCTGAGGCGATACCGGAAATGTTTGATGCAACCGGCATCGGCTGGCTCCACAATTGCGTATGAGTCAAACCATCAATGACAAATATCTGTTTGGTTCCCAATGGGGTGATCGCCCCGGCAACATCAAGAATGTCATCTTCGTTGACGTCAAGGGTGGTAACAAAAGCAACGGCGGCAGAAACCGGGTACTCCCACAAGAGCGATCCGTCCGAACCGTCCAGCACGGCAACTTTTTCGCCGCTTGGTCCGCCCCCGACGGCAACGACGATATCAAGCGGTCCGGTACCGTTCATCTGAGCCAAAACAACATTACTGACCTCGCCACCCAGTGAGCTGACCCAAAGTTGGCTTCCGTCTTCTCCCCGAATGGCATAAACGTTGTTGTCGTCGGTTCCGGCGATTACATCAACATTTCCATCCTCATTCAGATCGGTACAGACCAGACAACTGCGGTATATCTGATCGGTTGGGTTGGGGAATTGCCACATGGTCAGACCGGTACTTCCGTCGATGGCGCTGATTATCTCATCCGCTCCTGCGACGACCGCATCAAGCTGATTGTTGTTATCAAAATCTCCAACGGCGACGGCGTAGAGGTTTTGCGTTCCGGTCCAATGCCATAATTCCAAACCGGTTTTGCCATCAATCGCCCAGGCGATATCATCAAGCGAACAGATGCCAATCGCATCGGCACAATTATCGTTATTGAAATCACCTAAGGCTAATCCGTTTCCATATTCGCCAAAGTTGAACTCCCATAAGAGGGGGGAGGTGGTGGTGCGAAGAGCCCAGACTCCCTTACCCGGGTCGGGAGGCAAGCCGACAGCATCGGCTGATCCTCCGGCGATAACATCTAAAACGCCATCCCCATCGACATCGCAGACCTCGACATCTTCAATACCTCCGGCCACCGAGTAATACCAAACTTTTTTCCCATTGTCAGAAAGAACCTGTACCCGATCATAGGTGGCGGCGATTATGTTAATCTCTCCATCACCGGTAACATCCCCAAAGGCGAGAGATTTGGGATATCCATTGAGGGTATCGGAGACCCACAAGACAGAAGGGTTGTCCCCCTCAAAGGCGTAGATCAAAAAAGATCCGTATTGGTTGGCGACAATCAGTTCCTGATCACCATTGCCATCTAAATCATATTCATAAAAGTTGATGTCGCTTGAAAGGATTGAAGTTTGGCCCAGATTATAGCTCCATTCGAGCGATCCATCGGCACCGTTTCGGATGAAAATTTCGGCATGATCGTCGTTAAACTCACCACTAAAGATCGCTTCCAAAACGCCGTCATTATCAATGTCGGTTATTAGAACATCAAGAACTCCATAGATCACCGTGCTGTCCCAAATGACCAGCCCGGTTGATCCATCAATGACACCACAATGATTATCGTATCCGGCCAGATATTCATGGGCATAGCCAATATCGTCAATCAAATCCCCATTGACATCACCGGCAGAAACGGCGTTGACCCATAATGATCCGAGATATTTTTTCCACAACTGCGATCCGATAGCTCCGTCGATGGCATGGATGTAATCGTCAAAAGAGGCAACCACCACATCGATATAGGCATCGCCATTGAGGTTAGCCAGCGTAATATCGGTCATACTGTTGCCAATGTAATAGGTCCAGATCGCCTGCCCGGTTATGCCATCAATAGCATGAACAAAACCATCCGACGGTGGAGCCGAATGATATGAGGCACCGGCAATAACATCGGCAACGCCATCGGCATTGATATCACCGGTAGCCAGCGACCTTATACCATCCTGCACCAGATAGGTCCAGAGGGTATCGCCGGTTTTTCCATCAAGAGCAACGACGCGCGAAGGATCACCATAATAGTCGGGGCTATATTCGCTGGCAATGATATCGGCCGTCCCGTCGGCATTCAGATCGGCGGTGTCAACATTGCGAATCGCCAGATCGGGATCAAAAATCCAGATCGGTTCTCCCGAAGATGATTTGTCCTGAGCAATCCCAGATGCGGCAAGGAGTAAAACCGATAAGAGTAAACCTAAAATTCTTAGAATTGATCGTGACATTGCTCCTCCCATATCAAACCGATTCGACCGGATCGACAACTGATGTCGAACGCTTCTTTTAGAATAACCTGTAGTTGTATTTTATCTCACAAATTGAGCGATATTGCTACTCCTGTATAAGGCGGGATGCTTCAGTAAGTAATTGCAATCTTTCGGGTTGTACGACGTTAATGACAACATAATTGATTTCCGCAAAACTGTCAAGATGTATCTATGATTCCATTTAATTTATCGCAAATTAACCAATGTCACACAAATTTAAAATGTCTCCGTATTTCAATGCGACCGCCTGTCGCCTGTCGCCTGTTTTTTTTGTTAGGCTCAGTTGGAGCAACCAGTTACTTTTTTAATAAGCTGGTTTGCTATTGCAAGGGTGATGCCTGTTACTTGTTTACTAAGATTTTTGCCATCTGTTGGGAATGATTCAATGATCCGGTTGCATAATAACAAAACGATTCAGCTGTTGATGTCGGTCATTTTCGTTACTTCCTTGTCTCTGTCTTTTGCGTCGGTGGTGAAGTCAAAGGAAGTTGTCGCCGATTCGATCGTTGCCCGAAATCGACAAGCACCATCCAAATCGTTCGCTCGGAAACTTCTGAAAGCTCCCGCGCTGGTATTAGGTGTTCCGGTTTATGCGGTCAAAGGGATGACCTATGGTGTCATTTATGTCGGAACCGAATCCCCGTTAAGTCATCTTCTTAATTTTGGTCGTCCGGCCGGTCTTTTCTACCCCATTGTCGGGTATAGCTCCAATAAAGGATTAAGCGGAGGGGTTGGCCTCCGATTCCGAAATCTCTGGACCGACGATGACCGGATGAAAATAAAATGGTACTATTCGACCCACAGCTACCAGAGATATAAGATAAAATATTCTGGCGACAATTACTGGGGTGATAACAGCTCGCTTCAGGTTGTGGGATCATATCACAAGCGACCGCGCGAAGATTTCTACGGAATCGGCAATGAATCCAAAGAAACGGATGAAGTAAATTTTACTCTCGAACATTTTGAAATTATGGCTCGACCCGGTTGGAACCTGAATGACAATCTGAGCCTGGGCCTGGAACTGGGATATACATCCCGGAACGTCTATGACGGGGAAGATGAAGCGAGCCTGCGATCTCTGGATTCGATTCAGGTAAGATTCGGGTTACTTGAGGAGCATTTTTCAAAATCCAGCTTTATCTCAATCGGTGGACGGATTGAGATAAATCGAGTCGATCATCCCGGTCGTCCATCGCAGGGAGGTATGGTCTCACTGTTGACCCGATATAATAAGGGGCTCGAAACCTCCAGCAATATCGATTACTATTATACCCGGTTGGAGATGGCCGGATATCTGAACCTGTTTAACAATCGTATTCTGGCCGCCCGAATAATGGTTCAGTCGATTGACATGCTGGATGATGATTTGGTTCTTCCGTTCTATCTCATGAGTGGTTTGGGTGGGCTGGATAATTTGCGGGGCTATGACAGCTATCGTTTTATTGACAAGGATGCCGGTTTTTACTCCCTCGAATACCGCTATCCGCTCTGGCATATCCTTGACGCTTTTCTGTTTCTCGATGGTGGGCATGTTTTCGATGACCTGTCGGATGACTTTACTTTTGCTGGATGGCATAGCGATTATGGTGTCGGACTACGACTCTTCAACACCGACGGTGTAACTTTCCGGATGCAGACTGCGTTCAGCCGTGAGCGGACAAATTTTTACCTCGAACTGGGAGCCGACTGGTAAATCGGTATGCGATTAATTAAAGACAAAAACCGACTAACCATTTCAATTTTCGCACTGCTGATGGTCTCAGTTATGGCTGTGCTCTCAATCTCTGGTTGCTCCCATCCGCCTACCTATACCTCTAATGATCCGATCCGGGTGGATAATGACCGGCAGAATATAGCCGAGCCATCAGATACCGACCCATCATTAATCTGGCAGTATGCCGACCGGATAGTCTTCACTCAGGCGGAGCAGATCTTGAATCTGGATCGTGGATTTGGCAAACTGTTTGGACACCCGGAACAGGCTTGGAATATTAACAGCTTTGACGAAGTTCCCAATTCCTCCTGGTACAGCAACCGACAATCTGAATCTCCGATGACCGATGAACAGATCAGGCGAGGACCGTGCGATATAAACGGGCCGGACCAAACGGCTGACTGGACCATCATCCGGGCCAAAGTGATGGGCCAAACACCCGGCTTTTGGATCGAAGATGGTAAGGGCAATCGGTACATTCTCAAATTTGATCCGCGTGGATATCCCGAACTGGCTACCGGAGCGGCGGCGATGGCCTCCCGCTACCTTTATGCGATGGGGTACAATGTCCCTGAGGAATATATTGTTTACTGGCATCCTGACAACATCTCTATCAAAGAGGGCCTGACCTACAAAGCGGGCGGGGGAGCTAAGAAACCGTTTACGCGCCAGTCTCTCGACGAGATAATTGCCAAGGTGCATGTTATGGAGGATGGGCGTATTCGCTCGCTGGCATCGATGGCGTTGCCGAATGTCAAGGGGCCGTTCAGTTTCGATGGCACCCGTGCCGACGATCCGAACGATTGGTGCCGCCACGAACACCGCCGGGAATTGCGCGCTTTATATGTCTTCTGCTCATTAATCAACCATTGGGATATCAAAGACCAGAACAGCCTTGACATCTACGCCGATGAGAACGGCAACCGTTACCTTAAGCATTACCTTATCGATTTCGGAACCACCTTTGGATCGAAAGGTGATGGGCCGCAAAAGCCGGATGGGGGATACACCAACACTTTCGATTTGCGGGATGCGTTTGTCTCCCTGATTACGTTGGGTCTGAAAAAATGGCAGTGGGAAAAATTTCCTGAGCCGCCC
>JAUUYJ010000214.1 GCA_030588275.1 Candidatus Zixiibacteriota bacterium
AGCTGGCCCAGAATTATAACGATAGAGATGACCTGCATTATCGGATGGAACCGTTTTATCGCCAGACGCAGTTCGGCTCTGAGCATTGAAATGAGCGAATAGTTGTGAGGGATAACGGCGATCTGTCTGTAGCTCAGTTCTGTCGTCTGTGAAATTGAGTTTGCAGAGGTTTGGTCGTTGGTGTTTTGGGGATGCTTAATTGATTTATTGGATTTTTTGTTTTTTCTGGACTTTGCTCGGTGCTTCGAGTGTGATGGGTCAAAGCGATCAAAAACTGGTATCGCTAAACCAACGACTATCAGCGGGATAAATAGCCAGACCAGTCGAGATAATATTTCTTCCCCTGACCACCCGATCCCATCCCACTCAAAAGGTTGGAAAACTATTTCTTCCCCCCCCTCGCCCGAATCAAACATTTTGATAAAGCCCATTTCGATACCGATTTTGGCTCCCGGGTAGATCTGCCAGATCGCCTGTTTGATTGATTGAGAAAAAAGGTGAAGCCCGGCCATATCCAACCATCGTAATTCAAAAATTCCAGCGACCATCAAAATTTCGGCGATATAGAAATACAGAATATTTCCCCAGGTTCCTCTCAACCACCGGGACGATTCAAATAAGACTGCCATCGCGGAAACTAAAACCATCGCTGGCACCGGGATCATAATGATCGGTGTATAATATCGAATCAGATTAAACGAACCAGCATCGGTTCCAAACAGAATGGTGGCTACACCAGCCAACGATAAAACGGCAACCATACTCCATAGGACGAGGATATTACTTATGAATTTTGAAAACAGATACATACTTCGGGAGAGGGTGGTGGAGGCAATGATTTGGCCGACACCGGTATGGCGATCCCGGCTGATTGAATTTTTGACCAGGTAAAATCCGAAGATGGTAAACATTACCGTGCTGGCGGAGGCCAGGATTGTGCCGACCCAATCGGAATTGTACTGACATTGGAAAAGACCAAAGCGGATGCTGTAACTGTCGGTCAAAACGAGGTAGCTAAAAAACAGGGCGGTCATAAGAATCAACAGATAGCTGTACCGCCGGGTTCTCTCCCGAAAATCGGCTAAGATCAGTTGATACAAACAGCCCAGGTCAACCATCAACCGTTCCGCTTCGGTCGAGAGACAAAAGGTAGAGATAGGCATCCTCAAGCGTTGCCTTGATTGGCTGAGCGGTAGGGGATGGGGCATCACCGATAAATCTGATTCTGATTTGGTTTTCGGTTCTGATTGCGCTGGTGACATTGCATATTTTCTTGTATTCGTCGAGCTGTTCGGGCGAGATGGTCAGCTCCCACACTTTCCCTTCAGCTTTTTTTAAAAGCTGGTCGGGAGCTTCATATGCTAATAATCTTCCTCGGTTCATGATTGCAATCGACGATGCGGCCGCTTCGATATCTGAGACAATATGGGAGGAGAGGATGACGATGCGATCACCGGAGAGGTCGGTCATAAGGTTGCGAAAGCGAATTCGTTCTTCGGGATCAAGTCCGGCTGTTGGTTCATCAACGATGAGAAGTTCGGGATCGTTGAGGAGTGCTTGGGCAATGCCGACTCGTTGCCTCATGCCACCGGAGAGGGAATCGAGCCGACGCGTTTGGGCCTCTCCCAAATTGACCAGCTCCAAAAGCTGGTTTATTCTTACGCGTGCGGTGCGACCGCTGATGCCACGGGCGGCGGCTAGATAGCTCAAAAATTCGACGGCGTTGAGGTTGGGATATATCCCAAAATCCTGAGGAAGATAGCCTAATCGTTGGCGTAGAAAATCGGGTGACTTACAAATATCAACATCATCCCAATGAACTGACCCTTCGGTCGGCTTGGTTACCGTTGCCAAAATTCTCAACAATGTAGATTTGCCGGCACCGTTGGGACCCAAAAGGCCGATGATGCCCGGTCCGGCCTGCAGGCTGAAATTTTTCAACCCCCATAAATCCCCTCGATACAGTTTGCCAATACCGTTTATTGCTAATTTCAATTGAAGCCTCCTCGACCGAAAGCTGAATTGATGAGATATTCAGACTGTCAGTTACTTAACGTAATAGACTGAAATCAGCGGCATAAGTTGCATAAAAGGGGGTGTCATAATCAATCGGATCGCATTAATCGGTGCAAAAATTCACCAACGATCCAGTTGTTTTCGGATAATAAAAATGTTTTGACCCCCAGAAACCATTTAACGAATTGGGTGGTCATTCGTTATATTATATGGAGGCAGGGAACTGAAATGAACCGTAACATTTTACATCTTTCGTATAATCTTTTAGCTACGTTTATTCTTGTGGCCGTTATGGTTTCGGTTGCCTCGGCTCGCTCGCATTACCTGCCGATAAAATCGGGTGATGATTTTGCTACTGACTGGAAATGCCTTCAGCGAGTCTCCGATACCATTTCTGACTTATGGTTGGTGCATACCAATCGGATGGTGATCGGGCGACCGTTTGAAGACAGCTACCCTTATCCCGACGATGACGAGTTGTCGGAGAATCTCCCTTTTGAATTCAACACCCACTTTCCGGCAGGAGAAGCAAACCAAAGTTCAAAAGCACGCGAGTACCTGTATGCCGCTTGCCTCTGGGTCGGGGGGATCAAGGGTGACGATACCGTTCTGTCGCATGGGTTTGATTATCAGGGGAATATTCCGGAGTTAAATCCGAGCGGATGTGCCGAAGGGCAGTTGACCTCTTTTCGTGCGCTGGCCGATATGGAGCATACCGCTATTGCCTATGACACAGTTATCGTTGGCGATACAATTCTACGCTGTCAGATCGGAGATTGTAGCGACTGGTATCCACTCGGCATTAAGGTCTCCTCACATAGCTACTGCTGGGAAACGGCACCATACAACCGGGCTGTTTTTGTCGAGTACATAATTACCAATATCGATTCGTTCCCTTTGGATCAGGGTTGGGTCGGTATCTATGCCGATTGTGATGTTGGTGCTTCCGATGATCGTTATAAAAATGATGTTTCCGGATTTTTAGACGGTGCTTTTGATGAAAATGATGATTGGGTCGATCTACAGGTTGCCTACACTCACGACCTTTTGGGGGATGTCGGTCCCTATGGCATTGATGCCTCTTCCTGCAATGGTGCCTGGGGTGTGCAGGTTCTTGATTTGTCGGTGGCCGATTATGTTGTCAATTATAATTGGTGGGTTGAGGATGATGACGACAATCCTGATTTTGAATTTGCTCCACGCCGAGCTGAGGCGATGCGGCCCGATTTGGGAGGGTCGATTTATACCGCCTATGGTGACAGCAATAAATATTATATCATGTCCAATTCGGAGGTTGATTACAATCAGATCGAATCTGGCCTGTTTCATACCGGTTGGAATCCGGGCGGAGGTGATGGTCGTTTGGCGGCCAGAGGAGGGGATAGTCGTTTTTTGATTTCGGCAGGGCCGTTTGATCTGCAACCGGGTGAGGCGGTAACTTTCACCGTCGCCTATATTGCCGGGGATAGTGCCATACTAAACGATCAAATTGGGGGATGGTTTGATCCGCAGAATCCTCAATCGGTGGCTGACTATTACGAACTTCTCAAGTTAGGGTCGTTAAAAAGTTCGGCATTGATGGCGTATGATATTTTCCAGTCCGGTTTTGATTCGCCCCCTCCATCGGCCCCGCATGTTTTCAGCGTTACCGATTTCACCGATAATGAGGTCAGTTTTGCATGGCATCAGCATTATGCGTCTGATCTGAACGGTTATTATATTTATGAATTGGACGAGGCGGGAGTTTGGTCGATTGTCGATACTGCTTTGGCTCAGGATAGTTCGATCACTCTGCATGATTTAATTCCTGGGGAAAGTTACACGTTTGCTTTGGCCGCATACGATATGGGGGGAGGCATTAGTGATTTATCAGAATCGATTCCGTTCAATTCGGACTGGCCGCATCCGCCTGATAATTTTACCGGGTTTGGAGGGCAGGGGTATCCGGTATTTAGCTGGTCGGCGGTTACCGATGGAGTAGATTATTATCAATTATGCAGGATAGAACCGAACGGATATGACACAACCATCGTTGCCACGACAACCGATACGATCTTTGTCGATCTTACCAGTAATCATGATGTGACTTATCGCTATTTTGTTACCACCGTCGATCAGTTGGGGCAGGTTTCATTACCGTCAGATGTTGTGACATTGACACCGATGGAATTGATGTCCGGCATCCTGGCAATTAATCACAATCGGGGCAACCTGGCTTCTAATATTATTTTTGACGATACTTTTTTTGATTCACTTTTGGAAACCTCATTGGAAGGGATTGAATATTCACAAATAAAGGTTAACGAATTGGACGATCTTGGGATCAACGATCTATCTCATTATTCATTATTGATAATTAGTGCCGAAAACTTGGGCGGGTCGCTGGCTGAAAATTTAACGGCGGTGTTGCCTGTTTATCTGTCGGGCGGTGGAAAGGTTATTTTTCTTCTGCGTCATGCCGCTATTGAACGAATGCCGGAATCCGAATCGGGAGTGGTTCGTTTTGGGCCAAATTCATTTTTCTCCAATTACCTCAAGATCGACAGTAGCTATATTGGTCAGATACAGATTGATCCGGGGTATTTACTAATGGGGGATATGATCGGAGCGCGGGCGGTTCTGCCTGGCCTACCCGACTTGGTATGGGATAGCGTTCAGGCGAACAGTTTTGGGTTTGGAGTCCCGACCGGCCTGCCGTACTGTGGCCATCTCTGGCCACAGGCAGAGGTCGAACCGGTTTACT
>JAUUYJ010000135.1 GCA_030588275.1 Candidatus Zixiibacteriota bacterium
AGAGGCCAACCGTAAGATTGACCTCAAAATTTGGTAGCGGTACGGGGAAATGGGACGCTGGGAAAGTAGCAATCCCCCTCAATATCACTTTCACTCGCACAAAAACTGTGCATTCGAGGGTGGGATAGAGCGATTCACACAGGGTCAAAAATCGTTAAGGTAGCAGTATTGGATCAAAGATGGGAGCAGAACATTCAATTGGTTTGGATTCCGGAATAGGAATACTTGACAAATTTCAAAAAGAGGCTATATTTGTCTGGTATATTTATTTATAATGATCTTTTCTTCAGAGGTGCAAGATTC
This sequence comes from Candidatus Zixiibacteriota bacterium, assembly GCA_030588275.1. Classification (GTDB taxonomy): domain Bacteria; phylum Zixibacteria; class MSB-5A5; order GN15; family JAAZOE01; genus JAUUYJ01. The sequence continues at coordinate 304 of JAUUYJ010000135.1, forward strand.
GGTCAATCTTATCACCTTTTTTTAAGATATTGTCATTTAAGTATTGAATATACATTAAGAAGCTGAAAATTATTCTCGGCTTATAAAATAATTCCTTACCGGCGATGGGAGGAAGTGTGCGATTATTGGTGATTTGCCTTTTCATTGTTTTCTTTACACAAGTAAGCAGTGCCACTAAAAGTTCAAACCATACAATACAGCACATGGAAATCATGCCTTTGGAATTTACCGAAAATCAGGGCCAGTGGGATGCTGAGGTATCATTCCAGGCAAACGCCGGGGGGGCTACTATGTGGTTTCCACATTCGGAGGACCTGAATTTGGGAGGCATTCGCACTTCCCCTACGAGTTCATTGGGAATCTATAAGAGCAATGGTTTTGGCAAATTCAGTATATCGCCATCTTATGCGATAGACCAACTTGAACCAAAATATATTCTTGCAGGAGACCTCGATGGAGATGGCGATCCTGATTTGGTTTCAACTTTCCATGATGACGATCAGGCTATTGGGGTTCACCCAAATAATCCTTCCGGCGATGACTGCGGTACATCGATATTTGTTAATCTGCCCGCAGATTTGCCGTACACCGATAACAACTTTACATGTGGTAGGGGGGATGAGGTTAATTCAACATGCTTGAATGACTGGGATAATGGTGAGGATATATTTTATCAGTTAAGCATAACAACCTCAATGGCAATTGATATCCTGCTTGATCCTCTTGGAGCCGCTTGGACCAGCATTGTACTTGATGATCAATGCCCTCCTGCTTTAGACTGTATCGATGAAAGCAGAGCTTCATCACCAACTCCCCATGGCTTTACCGCAGTTTTGGAACCCGGAACATACTATCTAATGGTTGATGGTTATCCGCCACCTGATTGTATCCCGAGTTTTAATTTAAGTATTAGGGAAAGCCTCCCCTATATTTGTGGTGATGCTAATGGCGATGGGGCACCAAATGTCGGTGATGCTGTCTATTTGATCAATTATGTCTTCAAAGGTGGTCCGGCACCCGATCCGTTAGAAGCAGGCGATGCCAACTGCGATGGATCATCAAACGTTGGGGACGCTGTCTACCTGATCAACTTCGTCTTTAAAGGCGGACCTCAACCGTGTGCGAGTTGTCCTTGATAAGAGAGTGCCAAAGAGCAATTCAATAAAAGAAAGAAGAGGTTCTAATAGGACCTCTTCTCTTATATATGGTAGCGGTACGGGGTTTCGATACATTAGGGACGCCGTAATCCCCCTCAATATCACCTTCACACGCACAAAAACCGTGCATTCGGTGGCGGGATGATCCAATTCACACAGGGTTGAAAATCGTTAAGGTAATCGTTGGCGTTATATTAATAGCTGTATTTCACGGGGGTTTAATTCCCCAGGGGGTTTTAATACATTATTGCAGTTTTCCGTCCCAATCGAAATAACCATCGTCTCAAAGCGGAAGTCGGTATGAATCTCGTCATTTACACGGAAATCCATACTTGACAAATATAAATAAACGGTTATATTTACCCTGAATATACTCCATACGATCTTTTTATAACAATCGGTGTAAGATTTGGGCTGTCTTGTCACCATTTCTACTAAGCAAATACGAAGTGCTGATAAATGGTCAGCATATTGAATAGGAAGAATATGAGTTCTTAGGCCTGGAGGTCGATATGAGAAATTCATTCATGCTGTTCGGTATTGTTGGAATTACTCTGCTTTTGGTGACAACACCCGTAGAAACACAATCTAAAATTACCTATAATCAGTCGCTGAATATCTTGCAGAAGGGAGTGATTGATGAAGATTTGGAAATTGCCCTCAGGTCTTCACGGACAGCCATACTGATAGATACAATTAACGTTGAAGTTGACTATATGGTCTCGGCCGAACATTCACATGAACTTTTGCAACCGGAAATCGATGCTTTGATCGATATGTTCGCCTGCCAGGGAATTGTCATGAACATCGAAATCAGTGATGCCATTCCCCACGTTGATGTCCTTGGTCATGTCGCCGGAAATGTATTTGGTAATCCGACGCCAAACACCGGCTTCGCCTGGATTAAAGCAACCTACTCCGATCATATTGGCGAAAGCGGTTGGCATTATTGTGTCATGGCGCATCTTTATGATGCTGGATCAGGAACCGGATCGTCAGGCTATGGCGAAATATTGGGAGATGATTTTATCGTCTCGCTTGGCGCTGGATGGACTCTGGATGAGATTGGTACACCATTTGATCGTGCCAGCACTTTTGCCCATGAGCTGGGGCACAACCTGGGGCTCTATCATGCCGGTGATCAAAGCGAGGCCGTGGTGACCCAATATAAACCAAATTATGCCAGTGTCATGGCCTACCGATACCAGCTTTCTGGTGTGAGGCAGGCGATGATGTGCCAGGAGATTACCAGTGAGTGCAGCCCCTTTCGAAACATGGATTACTCAAGCGGTTTATTACCACCGTTGAATGAAAACTCATTGGATGAAACAGTTGGTATTGGATACGGGCCGGTAGACTGGAATTCTAACGGAGTAATTGATGAGGTTCCGGTGACAACCGATCTGGCCAGCTTTCCCAATCAGGATGATGGGAGCTATCAGGTAATTACCGACTACGACGATTGGTCCAATATCTTGGATGTCACTTTCACCAAGCATCGCAAGGCGTTGGAAAACGCTGAAGTCGTTAGCTGTATCACCTTTGAAGAGTACAGTCAAAATGTTAAGACGAATGCCGCTTTATGCGGGACTCCGGATGTCGGTCCGGAGCCTTGCAGTTACCCTTACGCTGATTCGGATGGTGATGGGATTGGTGACGATTGTGATAATTGTCCCGGTGAGGCGGAAAATGATGTCGATGGGGATGGCATTTGTGGCGATGTGGATAATTGTCCCAATACGCCTAATTCGGATCAGGCTGACGTTAACAACAATGGTGTCGGAGATATCTGTGAATGCCCCGATCCGAGATTGCTGATCACCGGAGATGCCAGTTACGATATGTATGGGAGGGCGATAAACAAGGCCGGAGATTTCAACGGTGACGGGTATGATGATATCATAGTCGGGGCGAAATATCATGATAACATTGAGATCAATTTTGGCCGAGCTTATGTTTATTCCGGATTAACTGGACTGCCCCTTTTGGTTGTCGATGGTGAAGCCGAATCCGACAATTTGGGCGTTTCGGTTGATGGCGCCGGGGATGTTAATGGAGATGGTTATGCGGATATACTCATCGGAGCTGAAGGTAATGACATGAGTGGACCATATTCAGGTCGGGCTTATCTGTTTTATGGTAAACCGGGATCAATTGCGGATACCGTCTCGGCTGCTGACGCCGATATTTTCTTCAATGGAATGGAATATGATAGACTCGGCTTCTCGGTTGCTGGCATTGGTGATATCGATAGCGAACCGGGGCCCGATATCCTCATCGGAAGTTATGGAACGTATAGTTCAAGCGGCGGAGTGGCCTACGCCTTCTCGGGCCAAACCGGCGCTTTAATCTACTCATATACCGGTGAAGCATCATACGACGGGTTCGGATGCGCGGTTGATAATGCCGGTGACTTTGATAATGATGGAACCGAAGATTTTATCATTGGAGCGCAACATTACAATCTTTCGGCAACTGAATTAGATGCTGGCCGCGCATATATATACTCCGGTTCAACCGGCAATCTGTTAGTTACGATAACCGGACCGGATGCGGGTGGCTGGCTTGGCGGCGATGTCTCCGCCGTCGGAGATATCAACAGCGATGGATTTGACGATGTCATTGTCGGTGTACCCTACTCCGATGCTAGCGAACCATTTGGCGGAGCGGCCTATGTCTTTTATGGATATGCCGGACCGTTTCCGGCTGACCTTGACAGTTCCTCGGCAGGTATGACCTTTACCGGCGCTTCTGATCTTAACCTCCTGGGACATTCGGTCTCTTACACTCGTGATATGAATGGTGACAACATCAATGAATTGCTCGTCGGCGAACCAGTCGCAGGTGGATTATTAGGTGGAGGGCAAGCAGGTATGGTTCATATCTATTCCGGAAGCGACGGCACAGAGCTATTCACCGTTTCGAGCGATTTGCGAGGGAAAATGTTTGGGAGCTCCGCTTGTGGCTCCGAAGGATCAACATCAGACCATCCGATTGATTTAATTGTCGGCGAGTACTATGGTGGGAATTACAAGGGTCAGACGTATGTATACAATTTTGGCGACGAAGATGTCGATGGCATACTGGACAACTGTGATAACTGTCTTGGAGTCGCCAACCTTGATCAGAACGATACCGATGAAGATGGTGTTGGCGATGCCTGTGACAATTGCCCTCTGCTATACAATCCCGATCAGGATGATGCCAACAACAACGGTGTTGGCGATATTTGCGAATATGTCTGTGGTGATGCCAACGGTGATGATATACCGAATGTTGGTGATGCCGTTTACCTGATCAATTTTGTCTTTAAAGGTGGTCCGGCACCCGACCCTGTTGAAGCGGGCGATGCCAACTGTGACGATCAGACCAACGTCGGTGATGCGGTTTATCTAATCAATTTCGTCTTCAAGGGTGGCCCTCAACCATGTGCGAGTTGTCCTTGATAAAAGAGCGCTATATAGCAATTCAATAAAAGAAAGAAGAGGTTCTAATAGGACCTCTTCTCTTATATTTGGTAGCGGTACGGGGAATTGAACCCCGGTTTGATGGATGAGAACCACCTGTCCTAACCACTAGACGATACCGCCATAATTTTTGAAGGCCCGACCGAAGCCGGGCCAAATCTTCCATGGAAAGTTCACACACCATCAACACGGAGGATAATGAAAATATATCCCGCATTTGGAAATTGTCAATATCGGAATCTCAAAAAAACGAAGATGTGATATAAATTTTGGACCGGACATTGCCCTTAAACTGATTACTGTACAATAATCTATGAAAAATGAATTATCTCAACGGCTATTTCTTGGACTACCAACAGGTTAGCGGTAGTAATTAGTTAAAAAAACTCCCTTCGATTCCTTGTCCTGAAAAAGATTGTGAAAAAAATCTCAAATTATCCTGTTTTGTGACAATTCCATGACATTAATACTCCCCTTTTCGTTATTTTCGAGCCATGTACAACGCAACTGAAAATCGGGATGGACAGAATAGATGAGTAACTTTGGCGTTATAGGGGTTGGGCTTTGCTCACAACTCCAAGGTAATCAAGCTGTTGAACTGTTGGGTCAGTTGACTATCGAGCGGGAAGCACGTCTCGAACAACTTCAGAAACTGGCTAAGATGGCTGGTTTGGATGAGCTGATTTACCTGGCGACTTGCAATCGGGTTGAATTTTATTTTACTACGGTCAATCCCATTTCGGTAACTGAGATTAGAAACAGAATTCTCGACTTTTTCTTCAATAATAATAGCGATATATCATTTACTCCCAATGATTTCTATGCAAAAAGCGGCCTTGATGCCGTCGATCATCTTTACTCTGTTGCTTCGGCGATTGAGTCTTTGGTGATTGGTGAGGCCCAGATTTTGGGTCAGGTTAAGGATGCGTTTTTCTATGCCTCCGAGAACGGATTAGCAGGTAATCGGCTCTCAGGCATTTTTCAGCATGCTTTCCGTGTGGGCAAAAAAGTTCGCACGGAAACTGAGATGGGTTGCCGAGCGGTATCGATGGTCTCTTTGGTCACTTCGAGGATTGAAGAAGTCATCGATACCGAAGGCTCGGTTCCGGTTGCTTTGGTTGGCGCCGGTGAGATGACGCACAAGTTGGCCAAGTTCTTGAAGGGCAAGTCGATCAACGACATCCTTTTCGTCAACCGAACTGTTGTCAAAGCGGAGCGTTTGGTGGAGCAATATGGCGGTCGGGCTGTCTCTTTGGAGCAGTTTCAGACCGGTTCCGATCCAGTTCGGGTTATCTGTACCGCGACGGCAAGTGCGACCCCAATATTCACCGATGAGATTGCGGCTCGGCTTCTGATCAATACAGAAAAACTTCTGTTTGTCGATCTGGCCGTTCCGTGTGACGTCAATATAGAAAATGTAGTTGAAAATCGTCTGGAAATTGTTAATATTGCGACCCTGAAAAAGATATCGGAACAGAACCGCCGTCAGCGGTTCCGTGACGTGGACAAGGCGCGGAATATCATTTCAGCCGAGGTTGACCGGTATCATTACCGGATGATCGAAGAAGAATTACGGCCGGTTTTTAACCTGTCGTTCCAGCAGGCCAAAGATTATGCCGGCAAAGGTTTGGATCGTTTGTTTGATCGCCGCTTGTCGCATTTGGCCGATAACGACCGGGCCGAGATTGCTCGGATGGTCAACAAGCTGGTTAGCTATACCACTTTTCTACCGGCCAAAGCTTTGGCCAATCGGATGTCAACGCAAGTTGGTGATGACACCCGCGCCGCTACAATGCCTGAGACAAGTCGGCAAACTGCCGACCTCATGGCATTACGCAAAGGAGCGTAGGTGAAAGAGATCATTATCGGCACGCGCGGGTCCGACTTGGCTCTGTGGCAGGCCAATTTTATCAAGGCGAAACTTGAACAAGCAGTCTCACTCCCGGTAAAGTTAAATATAATCAAGACCCAGGGTGACAAAATCACCAACCTGTCATTTGAGAAAATGGAAGGGAAAGGATTTTTTGTCAAAGAGCTGGAAGAAGCGCTCTTAAGCAAAGAGGTTGACTTAGCGGTTC
>JAUUYJ010000053.1 GCA_030588275.1 Candidatus Zixiibacteriota bacterium
GGGCGGTGCGCTACGATCAGCCGTTATCGCTTATTATGCTCGACATCGATTGGTTTAAAAAATTCAACGATAATTATGGGCATGAGGTTGGCAATCAGGTTTTGGTCCACCTTGTCGAAGTTATCCAGGTTCATATTCGGGATGTTGATATCCTGTGCCGCTATGGTGGTGAAGAATTTATTGTCATTTTACCGCTGACTACCGAACGGGAAGCGTTGGTCATCGCCAAGCGAATTAGGGTAGCAGTCGAAGAGTCACTCTTTGCCGGTCGTTCCGAACGTCCCAACCTCAGGGTTACAGTTTCGGTTGGGGTCAGTAGTTTCCCCGAAAACGGTTTGAACGAAAAAGAACTGATCAACGCCGTCGATCAGGCGATGTATCGAGCCAAAGGATCAGGCAAGAACAGAGTTTGTACCGTTTGATGGTGAAGTAAAAATTTCATATATTGCGACATAATGGCAGTCGTAATGAAAAGTCCCGGGCGGTTTTTTCTGATATCATTTCCGGAAAAAACCCCCGGCGACAAAATCCAATATTTTATTCTCGATAATAATATCGGCGGAATAGTGCTATTCGCCAATCATTGCAGTGATATCGATAGCTTATCAAGCTGGCTGACTGATCTAAAGAAGTCGACCGATCCCGGTTTTATCGTGGCTGTCGATCAGGAAGGGGGACGCGTCTGCCGTTTTGGTCCCGGCTTTCCCAAACTTGAAGCTCCGCGCTTTTATGGCCATCATCGGGAGATCGACCGGTATCACAGCGACCTTTCGCGCGTTTGCGAAAAACTGGCCCGGATTGGAATCAACCTCAACTTAGTTCCAACCGTCGATCTTTTTGACACCGAAACCGATCATGTCCTTGATAGTCGGACCTTCTCAGATAATCGGGAAGTTGTTAATAAATTTGCCCGGTTAACAATCGAAATCCATCATCAATTTGGACTGACCACCTGCGCCAAACATTTCCCCGGATTGGGGCGTTCGCACGGCGACCCGCACGAAGTTATGGCGATCTCAGAGCTGACCGAAGCGGAATTCAACGAGGTCGAATTGCCACCATTTGAGGATGCGATAAAAAACGGCGTCGATGCGGTGATGGCGACCCATCTGGCGATTCCAAAGGTCATCGACAAACCGGCATTAGCATCCGATAAAATTGTTTCCGGTTGGCTGAAAACTGATCTGTCATTTCCCGGACCGGTTATCACCGACGACCTGTTGATGTTGGGTGGCACCGATTACACATCCCCCGATCAGCTGGCAATAGAATCTTTTTCTGCCGGGAGTGACCTGCTTCTTTTCGGGCAGGATTTTAAGCAGTTTCAAAAGATTTATACACAGTTTTCCGAACGGCTGGATGATGACTATTTTCCTGGCGACCGGTTGGCCGACGCGACAGCCCGAATCGGAGCGTATCGCCAAAAACTGATACCTTAAGGTTACCTCTTCATTTACAAGAAAATCGATCGGCTGTTTATAATTGATTTGTATTTTTGATCCTCCCATATTGTGGCACGGAAACCGTATAACTGTTATAAAGCAAAATGCGTTTGCACAATCAAGTGAGGCAAGGTTGGAAAAAAAAGACAAAATAGATTTCAAAAAAAAACTAAAGCATCTCTACCATCCCTCGCTCAAAGAGGTTGGTCTTGTCGATGTGCCACCGATGAATTACCTGATGGTCGATGGCAAGGGTGATCCGAACAAGGTTGTCGAGTTTCAGGATGCGATTGCGGCTCTGTTTGGATTGGCCTACGCTCTGAAGTTTATGATTAAAAAAGGGCCGGACGCCATTGATTACGGAGTTCTGCCTCTGGAAGGATTGTGGTGGAGCGATGACAAGGAAGCTTTCAATCGGGACCAAAAAGATAAATGGCTCTGGAGCTTGATGATAATGCAACCGGATTATGTTACCGGCGAGCTATACGCTGGCGCGTTGGAATTTCTAAAAAAGAAGCAGGATCTTCCCGCTCTGGAGTTGATTCGGTTTGACTCATATTTTGAAGGACTCTCGGCTCAGATTATGCACTTGGGGCATTTCTCAGAAGAGGGGCCGACCATCGCCAAGTTGCATCAATATATTGCAATCAACCAATATCGGTTCAACGGCAAGCATCACGAAATTTATCTAAGCGATATCAGGCGGGCGGCACCGGAAAAATGGCGCACCGTTTTGCGTCAGCCGATCAAGAAAGGTGAATAGACGTTTCCCAAAAGGAAAATATTATGCCATTCAAAGTAAGTCAATGCGTCTCGTATCATCACCCGGCCAAAGATAACGTCGTCAAATTTTATCGGGATGTTATCGGCCTTGAGATTGTCTCCGACGACGAAAACATGGCTGAGCTTAAGGCTGGTCCACTGCGCCTGTTTGTCGATAAGCGAGATCGCCAACAGTTGGTGCTGGAGTTAATCGTTAGCGATCTGGAGCAGGCCAGAGAGGAATTGGTCGCCGCCGGGTGCAAGGTGATCTGCTGGGAAGGGATCGGGAAAGATTGCTACATCCGCGATCCGTTTGGACAAATGTTTAACCTCTGGCAGGAGACCAACCGCTCCTAATGGTGACCAGTCACTTTTAAAATAGTAATAACTTTTATAGCATAGATAGCCAAAGGGATTTTGCGCCAATGCTAAACTACAAAACCAAGAATATTAGTCGTCGCTTTAGGCAGGCGTCTGATAAAACAAAACAGATTTTGAGTTGGTAGTCATGAGTCTATTCCAAAAACTAACAGAAAATAAAACTCTCCGCATTTTGGGAATCAACTCCGGCACCTCAGCTGATGGACTTGACCTGGCCTTAATTGAGTTTTCTTATGATGCAAAATCTCCCCCTCCCCAGATAAAAATTTTATCCGGCGATGTTGTTCCATATCCAAATCAGATCAGGCGGGAGATTGAACGGTTAATCGTCGCACCGGTCGTTGACAAAGAACAGCTGTGTCGTTTCGATCTCTCTTATGGACAGTTCATCGGACGAACCGCCGCTCAATTTGTTCATTCCCGCAAAGCAAAAGTTGACCTGATTGGGTCGCATGGTCAGACGATTGGGCACTTTTCAAAGAAGGAAAAATCACCGACCGGAAAATATTCGGCGACGATGCAGATCGGTGCCGGGAGCGGTATCGCCATTGAGTCTGGCCTGCCGGTTGTGACCAACTTTCGCTCCACCGACGTGGCCTTGTCTGGTGAAGGTGCTCCGCTGACGCCGTTTGTTAACTCCCTTCTGTTTGGTGATAAATTAAAATCTCGCATCATTCTCAATATCGGAGGGATCGCCAACTTCAGCTATCTTCCGGTTGGCCATCATCCCCAAAAAGTATTGGGTGGGGACTGCGGACCGGGAAATATCATCAGCGATAAAATTTGCCAATTACTTTTTCACAAACCGTTTGATCAAAATGGATCGTTGGCCCAGCAGGGTACGGCCCGTCGGGAACTGGTTCAACTGATCAAAAAGTCAGTGCCATCCGGGAAAAATCAGAGATCGTTGGGACGAGAGCAGTTTGGGATTGATCTGATCGCCCGTTTGATACATCTGTCCCGAAACAAAAGGTATGAGCCGAAAGATATCTTAACATCGGCTTTGGAAGCCTCGGCCCAATTAGTCGTACGATCAATAAAAAAGCATCTGGATGAAAAAAAGCTTGAAGCGCTTTACTTAACCGGCGGCGGACGACGTAATATAACATTGGTAAAAATGCTTTCTGAGCAGGTCAAGCGGGTCAAAATCTGGCCGGTAGAAAAACTTGGAGCGGATGGTGATCTTCTGGAAGCGGCCAGTTTTGCCGTGTTGGCCGGATGTTTCGTAAGTGGGATAGGTTCGACGATTTCTCAAGTGACCGGCGCGGAAACGGGTGGGATCGCGGGCCAGCTTTCATTACCTCCCACCAGGAAAAGGGTTTGAAAAGAGTCAGCCGAGAGAAAATAAGAAAGGTGATCGGGTCATAAATTACTGGTATTGACCGATATAAATAGAAATATGAATTTCTCACAAATTAAATCAACGTTCGCCCGAATCTCCACCGTTGTCCTGCTGATAACTATCATCTGGGGGTGCGGAACTGTGCCTCGTTTGGTCGATGTTGCACCACCGAGCAATCGATTGCCGTTTGTTTCGGTCCTTCTCGATCAAGATTCTCGTCAGGTTACGATCTCAGTTGATCAAGGGGAGATCGGCGTTGATTGTTATAAAAATGGGAAGCGGTACACCTACTATTCGCGCCAACCGCTGGTCATTGCGACGCGTGGAAAAAATATGGAACTGTATGCCGGGGCCGGCAGTCGGATTGAAAGTAACATCAATCAGATGACAATTTCTTCACGGGCCAACAAAGGGATATTAAAATTTAACGGAAAAAAATATCGAGGCCTCTTTCAATTGGTGGCCGTTTCGGGACAGATCAAACTAACCAACGCCGTCTATATCGAAGATTACCTTCAGGGAGTGGTTCCGCACGAGATCGGTCCGACCAAGAAAGATCAGTACGAGGCGATTAAGGCGCAGGCGGTTGCCGCCCGCACCTATGCGATGGGACATCTGGGGCAGTATGGAGCCGAGGCGGGATATGATCTAAAAGCCGATATCGGCGACCAGGTTTATAATGGTGTCATCGAAGAAAAAGAGGAAGTAAACCGGGCTATCAAAGAGACTCATGGGTTGGTAGTCACCTATAACGATGGGATGATCGACGCCTACTATCATTCGACCTGTGGTGGTGCGACCGATGATATCGAAGATGTTTGGGACAAAGACCCGAAACCATACCTGGTCATGGTCCATGATGAGGGTGCTTGCAAAATTTCAAAATATTACGATTGGCAGGAGAGGTTCTCAGCCGATCAGATTACTCTGCGACTGGAGCAGTACCTGTCGCGGGAAAAAGGTCGGACGATCCGCGTTGGCAAAATCAGAGATATTCGGATTACCGCAAAATCACCCGGTGGTCGGGTCGGAACAATTGTCTTTGATACCGAGGGCGGACGATATTCATTCAAGCGCGAAAAAGTTCGCTGGATGCTGGGTCGTAGTGATAACCCGGACGGCATTCTCCGCTCGGCCCGAATCGAACCGGATATCCGCCGAAATGGTAAGGGTGAGATGACCGAAGTAGTTTTTATAGGACGTGGCTATGGGCATGGCTTGGGTATGTGCCAAATGGGGGCGCGCGGGTTGGCCGCCAAAGGGGTCGGTTTCGACTCGATCCTGTCTTTGTATTATCAAGGCACCAAGCTAAAAAAACTGTACTAATCACGAACCCTCCCGTCGCTTTTTTAATCCATATCAAAAATATTTATCAATAACAGGCCGTTTCTCATGGCTAAAATTCGCAACATAATTTAAATTGGGTCGTCATTATAATAGCATAGCTGTATCAACGATCGAGGTGATTTAGAAATAGCGCGGGATTTAAAGCCAGGGGATGTTTAACATGAATCGCAAATTATTGGGCGGTCTTCAGATCGCCTTTGCTTTATTTGTTTTTGTAATTTTAGGTCTGGCCGGGTCAGCATTTTCACAACCTGATGCAGGCTCAGAAACGATTAAACTACAATTCAAACCAACCATAAATGTCAGCCGTAGCACCGGTGCGATAAAAATCGATGGCAAGCTTGACGAAGCAACGTGGAAAAATGCGGCGGTGGCCAACAATTTCATCGAAGTTGGGCCGGGGGATAATATCGCCCCACCGGTTGAATCAAAGGCACTGATTACTTACGACGAAAACAATCTATATCTCGCTTTTGTTGCATATGATAATCCGGATGAAATCCGTGCTTCACTACGAGAACGGGATAATATCTTCCGTGATGATTACTTTGGAATTCTGTTTGATACCTATGGTGACCTGTCCTGGTCGTACGAAATATTTGTCAATCCGCTCGGAATCCAGGGAGATTTGCGGATGGTTTCGGAAGGTGGCGAAGATGGCTCGTTTGATATCGTATTTTATTCGGAAGGGATGATTACCGATAGTGGTTATCAGGTGGAGTTGGCGATCCCTTTTGCCTCGCTCCGCTTTCCAAACAACTCCGAACAGAATTGGAGAGTAAATTTCTGGCGCGACCGACAGAGGGAAAATCGTAATCGGTATAGCTGGGCGGCCCAGGATCGGGATGATCCCTGCGAGTTGTGCCAGTACGGTTATCTAACCGGTATCAAAAATATCAGGCCATCCAGTAACCTTGAGATTCTTCCCAATATCGTATCGTACCAAACCGGATCATTGGCCAATCGATCCGATCCGAACTCAACATTTGAAAACGACGACCCGGAGGCGGAGTTGTCCTTAAATATCCGCTACGGTATCAGTTCCAATTCATCGGCAGAGTTGGCGATTAACCCGGATTTCAGCCAGATCGAATCGGATGCGGGGCAGATTGATCTTAATAATAATTTTGGACTGTATTTTTCGGAACGACGCCCTTTCTTTCAGGAAGGGAGCAACCTTTTTGACACCCGAATCAATGTTATCTATACCCGCTCGATAAACGATCCGGATGTGGCCGGAAAATTGACCGGACAGTTTGGACGGACATCGCTGGCTTACCTTGTCGCCTTGGACAATACCGCACCAATTCTGTTGCCCAATATGGAATTCAGTCTCAGCGACCAAGCCGGTAATGCAACGAATAATATTTTTCGAATTCGTCGGGCAATTGGGGAAGATTCGTATCTCGGCGCTCTGATTACCGACCGGCGTCTGGACGATTGGCGTTCAATCGACAGTTCCTATCCATCCGGTTCTTTGGTGATCGACACCGTTGACTATCATGGCGGTTCCGGGTCGGTGTACGGCTTCGATGGAGCTTTTCGTTTTCTGTCTATTTATCGCCTTAGTTTTCAGGCGGTCGGAAGCCACACCGAGGAAGCGACACCGAGCAAGTTGACCGACAAATTTCTTTACCGGTTTGACAACAACCGTCATACGATGCGGTTTGATGGGGAGAGCTTTGACGGACATGCTATTTCGGTTGGGCTAAGCAGAAATGCAAGGGTGTGGGGATACAACCTGAGCTATAGTGAGAATTCGCCCCGTTTTCGAGCTGACAATGGGTTTGTAAATTCAATAGATAATCGCACAGTTTTCTTTATGACCAACTTGTTTTTCCGGCCCAATGGTAATTGGCTAATCAATTGGTCACCCAGTCTGATGCTCGGCCGCGAATGGACGCACAGTCAAAAATTTAACCTTGATCCGACATCGTTTGAAGGGGGACCGGTCGATGAATGGATTGTGCCATCGCTATACTTTGAGCTAAAAGGACAAACCGAAATCAGAATCGATTATCTAAACAGCCGGGAGAAATACGCCGGCCATCCATTCGAGGGGATCAGCCGTGCGACAGTCAGACTCGACAGCCGTTTTTCCGAAGCGGTTTCCGGGGGGACCCGGTACACATTTGGCAAGTCGATCTACCGCAGTTTTTCCAATCCGGAGATGGGATTTATAAAAGAAGCCTCTGCCTATGTCAATCTCAAGCCGAGCCAGAGGCTGTTTATTCAGATCGATCTGGATTTTGAGCGGATGACACATCGCAAAAAGTACATGGACGCCAATCCGGACTCAAATAAAGTTATCTACTCCGGATACATCCTCCGGACTCGGACGACTTATCAATTTACCAGAGAGTGGTATCTCCGGCTGGTCGTACAGTACAACGATTTCCGGGAACGGTTAGATATCGAACCGCTTCTCACCTGGCAGTTAAATCCATTTTCGGTTTTCTATATTGGGATGAACAGCAATATCAAGAGCTTCGACAAAGATGAATACGGATTGAATCGGTCGCAATGGCAACAAAGCTCGCGGCAGTTCTTCGCCAAATTCCAGTATCTGTTCCGAATTTAAGACCGGTTCCGGGCCTGATACCTGTTTTGCGCCAGATATCTGGGTAAGGCCTGATTTAAATTTTACTGCACATTCCCCAAAGCGGCAGATTTAGTAAAATCTGCCGCTTTTTTTAGCACTTGTCTATTTTTCACTTATTAATTAGCTTTGTGCTGGTAATATTCGGCAAGTAAGAGCCAGAAAGGAACACCGCATCTGATGGTACAACAACTCCTGTTTTTGGCTTTGGCCGGAGCGCTTGGAACCGTATCAAGGTTTGGAATGTCAAAGCTTGTCCACCATTTTCTGGGGCACTCTTTTCCTTGGGGAACGCTGATCGTCAATGCTACCGGATGCTTCATGGCTGGGTTAGTCATAACGCTGTTTGAGCATAAACGGCCGATGTCAAATGAAATCCGCTTGCTTCTGATGGTCGGTTTCATGGGAGCCTTCACAACCTATTCGTCCCTCATTGTGGATACCCGCGAGATATTTCGGGTAGCATCATGGATGCCGGCGCTTGGTAATATGATGCTTCAAAATGGAATCGGAGTGATAATGTTGATGGCCGGTGTTTTTCTGGGTCGCTCGGTCTGAGCCGTTAATCTGCACCAAACTAATTATTGCTTAACTTCGGTTTTATTTCGCGCGAATAATAAACGATTGATCGAACTGTTATGATGCTACTTTATTATAACCAGCTTCCCTAACTGCTCACCCATCTCCGATGTCACCGACCAGATATAAATCCCCGATGTGATCGCCTGAGTATTACGTGAGAGCATATTCCATGATTCATGTTGGGCGGTTGGCCCGCCTCCCGGTCGATAATGATCAATCTCCTGAACCAGATCGCCGGTCAAAGTATAAATCCGAATGGTGCAGATACGTGGAAGGTTGGCAAAGTTGATCGAACGAGCCCGCTCGGCCGATTTGGTCCGGTCCCGGTTTTCGTACCCGGCTCCGGCATATCGGCCATCAATTCGATACGGATTGGGAAAAACGACAACACCTAAGGCTTCATCCTCCACCTCCTCAGTTGAGGTCAAAGGCCACCCGAGCGTATCATTTTCCAGCACCGAACTTTCCAAAACCGATAGCTTATGCTTCCTGCTTCCATAGTCAAAGGAAGTTACCGAAACATAAAGCGGTTTGGCCGGGGATAGATTCTCAAAAACAAATTTGTACTCATAATAACGATGATAGCCATCGGCGGTGGTGTCAGTGGGGTCGGCCAGATTTGCATCAGGATATATTTTGTGAATACCATGCGGGTCGCTCAGGTCGGAGTTGTTCCAGTACTGCGGAGAAAAATAGGTGAACCGTCCGGTTATATTGCGGTCATCGTCAGCTGGAAGAGGATGCTCCTCAGTGTACATATCAGGGTCAAAATCGGCCCCATACCATGCGAGAAGGCTGTCGTACAAAATTGGTTCAAGAGAGCCAACCCACATCCGGCGCGCATCGTCCCACATAAATCGATCATAATCATGATAATCATAGGTTGCCACCAGAACAAAATCGGAAAACCGATTATCTTCGGCAAAATATATTTTGTATCCCTCAAAATCTTTTTGACCCGAAAAAACATCAAGGAAATTTTCCGATACCTGTCCATTCCAGCGCAGGGTCAGTTTCCCTAATCCGGAGGTGACATTCAGCTTAGGAGAGGGAGGCGGAGCGGCACCGCGAAAATCGGGCACCCCATCCCCTTTGTAAAAAGCATAGGTTGAGTCGGACGAATCGATATTATAGAACCACCGTGCCAATCCAGAATCCCCATCGTTATCGGTATCAAACCCCGGGTTGTCGTAAATCCAGTCGGCCCAAATCGAATTCATACCAAGATCGGAAAAATCAAGCTGGTCCATATACGGTTGTGGGTTGAGCGGGCTGTACATTGTCTCAAATGCGTGCGGGTCATGGTGCAGATCTTCACCACCGATATAAGCCATCGTAAACGGTAATATTTCACCCGGTGCAACATCAAACGGGCCAAAACTCAGCAGATAAATCGCATTATGCCCATCGGCATAATCGGCCGCATCGCGGGGGGGCGAGAGCCAGCCGTTCCCTTGAGTGACGGCGCATTCCAGCTGATCGTAATCAAACTCACCGGTGGAAAGCATGTAATATTTATTCTTATCCCCCAGCGGAGTTCCAAAGTTGGGACCGAAATCACGAAACGGCTTCTCCTCGGTCACTTGGCGTGGACCCCAATCCAGAGATGGCGTGTAACGGGTGACCCACCAATTGAACGAATATTTCATACTGTCGGATGGGGTTCGGATAACCCGGGTCGCCGTGACCCCGGTCGTTGAAGCAAAATCAAAAACGCCACCATGCGGATCGCCATCATTATCAGCCACCCAGGATGCCATGATGGTATCAACGTAACCAGGCCAGAACGGTGACGGGATCGTTTTTTTGAATCCGCAAATATCATCAAGCCAGGCACCATCAGCCGATTGGGTTGACATATGGAAGGCATCGGCATCGACAACCAATCCGATATAAAGTTGCTTCAGAGGAAAAACGCCAATGTTCTCAATCTCATAATCAAACAGGATAAAATCTTCAGCATATGGATAGCTCCAGGCATAACTCTTTTGCACGATTTTGACATTTAGTGGTTGATGGGCTCGATTATCAATCGGATCTTCCGTCACATAACTGCTGTGTGTCAAAGTGTCGGTGAAAATGGCAATTATATCCTCTTCCGAAACGGCATCGGGTGAGTAATTTCTGGAAAAGGGGCGGGTCGATTTTCTCTCCATTCTCCCCTCATCACCGGCATCAGGGAAAAATTCGGTAATAAAATAATATCCCTCAGCACCGGTCGATACCAGTGTGTCCCGGCCAATGACCGCTCCCAACCACAATCCGCCGACCCACAAATATTCAACGTCAGAATTTATCGGATATTCGCAGGCCAAAACCGGAAGACCGGTCTCCGGGTCAAGTGGGTTGGAAGAGTAATAACCGGTTCCGAAAAAACCTTTATTGGTCAACGACAAGGCCAAACGGTTGACCTTGTGAACCTCCAAATTGATATTGGGAGTGCCAATTGCCGGTTTACTCAATATCGGTCCGCCCGTTTGCGGAAACTCAAACTGGGGGCGAGCGACGCTCGTTTCCCAAGCTCCGCCGAAAGCAACCAAAACGAAACAAACTACCCAAATTTTAACCGAGACTGAATTCATCACCAATAAAATAAGACATTATGATCTGTTTAACAACCGCCCCAACCGAAATTTTCAGCTCATTATTCTATTGAGATTTTTGACGAACCTGTTTATCATCCTCCTATGATAAAAATTGCCCCTTCAATTTTAGCGGCCGACTTTTCCCGAATGGGGGAAGAGGTCAGGCGGGTCGAGACCGCCGGAGCCGATTGGCTCCATATTGATGTCA
>JAUUYJ010000148.1 GCA_030588275.1 Candidatus Zixiibacteriota bacterium
CCCCATCTTTATTTTCCGAAAACAGGTTGGCTCCGTTTATCAAAAGGAGTTCAACCACTTCTCGGTGACCCTGAGCTGAGGCCAAGTGTAAAGGGGTCCAACCTTTATTCGTCAGCGCATTCGGGTTGGGCCCTTTTTGGTTCCAGTCAACATCCCCGCTAATCCGGACAAACTCCCCATCCACGATGACAGAGCTGTTGGCATAACCAAAATCCCGAGCCGCCAAAAGAATCCGCACCACTTCGGTATGCCCGGCATATGAGGCTCGATGCAAAGCGGTCCAACCATCATTTTGCCTGGCGTTGATGTCGGCCCCCATCGCCAGCAGTAGTCTGACAATATCAGATTGTCCTTCGCCGGCCGCCAATAACAAGGCAGAACGCTCCCCCTCACTTTTCAAGTTCACCCGCGCCCCTGCCTCCAAAAGGCAGGCCACAACGCGCGTATTCCCTTCACCGGAAGCGTAATACAAAGCGGACCGTCCCCCGTTGGTAACCGCGTCGATTTTGGCACCATACTCAAACAGAATTTTTACAACCTCAGACTTACCTTCAAGCGCCGCGATATGAAGCGGTCGCCAACCATCCTGCTTGGCTTGATTAACATCTGCCCCTTCGATCAGAAGGAGGCGCATCAGATCAATCCCACCTCGAAATGATGCCCAATAAATCGGGGTTATTCCATCCCGATCCGAAAGGTTAATATCTGCCTTGTGTGCCAACAAATAATTAACCGTCCCTTTTGAACCAAACATTACCGCCATCAGAAGCGGCGACAGACCCCGCTCGGTCTGAGCGTTGATATTGGCTTCATGCGACAAAAGAAGATCGGAGAGAACAATTGATGAATCGGAAACGGCATAATGCAAGGGGCTCCAACCGTGATCGTCGATAACGTTGACGCTATAGCCATGATTGCACAGAAGGCGGGCAACCTCAATCTGTCGAGATCGCACCGCAACATGAAGCGGGGTCAGATTACCAGCCGAACCATCACGCTGGTTGAGATCAACCCCGCCTTCCAAAAGAAATTTAACCTGCTCGGTATCACCGGCTGAAATAGCCTCAAAGAGGCTCATCCCACAACTGGTCGCCGCCATGATAAAGATAACAGCGACCGATAATGACCAAGTTTGCCAATTCCCAAGAGGTCTCATTTATTCAAACCGGATGATTTCTGCTATTTCTTTGGTGCTTTACTCTGAACCGCTTTTTGAATTATGATCGGCTCAGCCGGAACGTCACGCATCCCGCCGGATGAAGTTGTCTTGACCAGTTTGATCGCATCGACCACTTCAAACCCCTTGACAACCTTGCCAAAGACGGCATAACCGGCACCATCATTAGGTACATCAAGACCGGCATTATCTTTAACGTTGATAAAAAACTGATTGGTTCCGGAATTGGCTCTGCCACCCAAACGAGCCATGGCAATCGAATAATTCTTATTCTTCAGACCATTCTTCCATTCGTTTTCGATCCCGTCGCCGGTAGGGCGCTTGGTCATATCTTTATTAAAACCACCACCCTGAATCATAAAATTGTTAATTACACGGTGGAAAATCGTCCCGTCATAAGCTTCGCGGTTGACATAACTCAGGAAATTGGCGACCGAGACAGGTGCTTTATCCCGATTCAGCTCAAGGACAATTTCTCCCATGCTTGTTGTCAACGTGACATAAGCCGGACCACTGTCCACTTTTGGAGATTCCTTTTTTGCACCGGTGCTGTCTGTTTCTCCCATTACAGTTCCAAACATAAACATAGTCAATACTCCCGCTAAACATAATTGTGACGAAATTGAACGAAATCTGTTCATCGCTACTCATCCTTTCGCAAAAACGGCCTGCGCCGCCCAATACAATCATAACCGAAAATTTCTTAGAACGGTTATGATCGGTTGTTGTTAACCTTTAAATATACGAGCCAAAACGGTCGTCGAAAAGGTAGAAAGTTATCGATTTATTACTAATTCGTTATATCCTCCACCAACGCCTGATCTGAATCGACCTTGCCTGAGAGTAATTCGTTATACAATTTCATGTCTCTTAAGATCGCACCAGCTCTGATTATATCCGGCCGACCCGGAACAATCACCGACCGATACGCCTCAGCCCGCCCCAGTTGACGCTCAACCGCCATCCGCCTCAGGTGATATTTGAGAAATTTACTATGACGCTTGAAAACTTCCTGGTCCAGCCGACTGGATATTTTCAAAATATTCCCCAGTTGTTCGACAACTTCAACCGAGGCTCCACCCAATTTTTGGTCCAAGCGGGTCATCATAATATAGCCGGTCAGGTACGAATCATAGTTAACATCGCGATCTTTGGCAAACTCAGCCAACAGCTCTACAATGGTATCGGGATAAGCAAACTGCTCAGGGTACGATTCCAAAAGGGGCTGATACTGATCGACAAAATCGTACATTAGAAAGCCTGAGAGAATCAACGACTGGAAGGCGTACTCCCCCTCTTCATTAAAAATCAGATCGGGAGCCAAGCCGGAAAAAGTCAGTTCCGAATCGGGCGGGTTCAAAAATCGCCCATCGCTAAAATAATATCTTGAAGTCGTCAATCTCAAGGCATCATCGTTGGACAAAGAATAAACCGATTGGACCAGCCCTTTTCCAAAAGTTGTATCCCCCAGAACAATCGCCCGGTCAGCACCCCGCATTGCACCGGATAATATTTCAGCCGCCGAAGCGGTACCACGATCGGTTAAAATCACCACCGGTTTATCGGTTACCGGATCATTGTCGGAGTAAAACTGGCGGTTTTCCCAACGGGAGCGCCCCGCCGTACCGACCACCATATCTCCATCATCCATAAACAGGTCAGCCGCGGAGATCGCTTCGTGAAAGTAGCCACCCGGATTCCCCTTTAAATCAAGAATATATCCCGAGATGTTTTTTGATTCAAGCTCCTTGATCGCCTTTTTCAATTCAACCGATGCACCAGCTTCAAAATCAACCAAACGAATATACCCAAAGCCATCATCGGTGACCCCATAGTACGGAATATGCTCAAGCACTATTGCACCTCGCACCATCGGCAAAAGGAGGCTGTCGTCAATTTCAGGGCGATAGACCGTAATATCAACCGTCGTGCCGGACAAGCCCCGAATCATAGCGGTTGCCGATGCCGGTTCATGGTGCGGGACGGCAACCGAATCAACCGTAATTATATAATCGCCAACCATCATACCACTCTTGTACGCCGGGCCACCTTCTCGCACCGAGGCAACCAAAAGCAGGGTATCACGAGTCATAATGGTAATGCCAATCCCACCATACTCCCCATTCGATTCTTCAAGAATATAGTTGTACTGACTCTGTTCAATCCGGTAAGAAAAAGGATCAAGGAGGGATAAGATGCCCCGTTCTGCATCACGCATCATCAAGCGATTGGAGGTCGGCAAAGGGTATTCCTGAGCGATCTCATACGCCGCCAAACTGAATGTGATCGAGGCTTTCAGAAGTGGATCACCGATGACGAATAACGCCCCTCCAAACATCACAAAAAATATTACAATCGAGGCGATGAACCCGACAAAAATTTCTTTCTTATCAGACACTTTTTTTGATCCGCTTTTTTATAAGTAATTCTGACTTCTGGCAAACGGGTTCAAAGAGAGTTTCAATCGACCGACTGCCATCCAATAAGATAACGCGTCGTTTTGACTCCAATGATCTGAAGCCTCGGCGGACCCGGTTAAAAAACAGCTTCTTTTCCTTCTCCAGACGATCCGGCTTTTTCCCACCTTTACCCCGTCGCGCAAGCGATGTTTTATAATCGACGTCAAATATAAATGTCAAATCCGGGGCAACATCATATGAAGCGGTCCGATTCAAACGAGCGATCAATTTTTGATCCAGACCTCGACCGAAACCCTGATAGGCGGTCGTCGAATCGTAAAATCGGTCGCAGACAACAACCTCGCCATTCTGCAACGCTGGTCGGATAACATCCGCCACCAATTGCGCACGGGCCGCCTGATATAACAATAGCTCGGCAACCGGTCTGATTTCAGATTTTGGATCAAGGAGGATGCGACGGATCTTTTCAGACAGAACCGTCCCGCCCGGCTCCCGAACCAGCCGAACCGGATAGCCAGATTTTTTTAGGTGACGGTAAAGCATTTCCGCCTGGGTTGACTTGCCACACCCGTCAATCCCCTCAAATGCTATAAACAGCCCGCTTATTTTTTTCATCTCGACTCTTTGTTATAGACTCAAAAAAACATACTTTTTGGCAATAAAAAAAAGGCGGCCGGTTAGGGCCGCCTTTAAGTTACAAAACCGATTAAGAAATTTCAGCAACTTTTTTCTTTTTGCTGGCTTTCTTGGGAGCTTCGGCAGAAGATTTCTTACCGTTTCCACCTTTCAAAGTCAACGACCCCGCTTTGTCCGTCTTTTGAGCATATTTGCGAATAAACTCTTCGGTCAAATCGCGCGCTTCGTCATCGGTGTACTGAACCGGTGGAGATTTCTTGAAATAAGATGAGGGTCCGTTCAAGGAACCTTTGATACCATGATCCAGAGCCAGCTTGCAACAACGGACGGCGTCGATCACGACTCCGGCTGAGTTGGGGCTGTCCCACACTTCCATCTTAAGTTCAACATTCAAGGGAACGTTACCAAAAGTTGTCCCTTCGAGGCGGATGTACGCCCATTTGCGATCATCGAGCCACGGAACATAATCAGACGGGCCGATATGAACATTCTTGGCACCAATGTTGTAATCCAACTGGCTGGTTACGGCGTTCGTTTTGGAAATCTTTTTCGATTCCAGCCGTTCCCGCTCAAGCATATTCAAAAAATCGGTGTTACCGCCAATGTTTAATTGACTGGTCCGTTCCAGCTTGACACCCCGTTCGCGGAACAGGCGAGCCAGAATCCGGTGCGTGATGGTCGCGCCAACCTGCGATTTGATATCGTCACCGATAACCGGCAAACCTTTTTCTTCAAACCGTTTTTGCCAGTATTTTTCGCGGGCGATAAAAACCGGGATGCAATTAACAAAGCCACAACCAGCTTCAAGGATCTGCTCGACATACCATTTGGTCGCATGTTCCGAACCAACCGGCAGATAACTAACGACAACGTCAGTCTTTGTATCCTTAAGAAGTTTGACGATATCGACGGTGTCGCCGGGAGCCTTGGTGATTATCTCACTTAAGTATTTTCCCAACCCATCATGCGTCATACCGCGCTGAACGGTGATACCGGTTTTCGGGACATCGGAAAACTTGAAAGTGTTGTTAGGTTTTACAAAGATCGCTTCCGACAATTCTTTTCCAACCTTGTTAGCGTCAATATCAATGGCGCATGAAAATTCAACATCGGAGATGTGATACCCGCCGAGGTTGACATGCATCAACCCAGGGACAAACTCATCTTCAGCGGCGTTTTTGTAAAATTCCACACCCTGGACAAATGAAGAGGCGCAGTTACCGACACCGATAATAGCGACTCTGACTTTTTTGCGTTCCATCTGATCACTCCTTCAGTTCTGATTTATAATCCGTTATACAATTTCCGTTTTGATTTGATGGCCCAATATAGGAGAATTGGAAAAAATGGTCAAACTTTTTCAATAAAATATTAACTGTCCATACAGGTATATTATGTGTTTTTGACAATGGTTCCATTCAGATATTTTAAAGAATAATCACCAGACCACTCTTACCCTGCTCACAATAGCCTACAATGCAACATCTTAGCAATCCGAACAGGGGGTTAAGCAGAAGGGTACAAGTAACGCAATTTACTCCTTGACACAATCATTGTATATACATATATAAATATTATGGATAGTTGGCTGAACAACCGCCTCGACCGCGCCCTTTGCAATATGATGGCGGAGAGAAATCAAATCCTTCGAGAACTTTTGACCAAACCTGCTCCCGCCATACTGGGCTCGAAGGAAATCGATGACGACTGGCAGTTGGTGCACGGGACAACGCCGGAACAGTTTACTATAGTCACCATCCTTGATCGTCTCGGCCATCCGGTTCCGGTTTCAGAAATTGCCGCTCAGATTGACAGCCCCCACGCCAACGTTTCTCGTACTCTTGATAAACTGGAAAAAAAGGGAATGATCCTGCGCCTCCGAAGTAAATCGGATCGACGGCAAGTGGATATAAAGCTAACGATTTTAGGCAAACGACTTCATACGCTCTTAAGCGCCATCAAGGCTCGCTTCTACAAAAAGATGTGGGACAAATTTTCAGACGAAGAAAAGGTTACCCTTTTTGATCTGCTGACTCGGTAAATAGCCTACCCGTCAAATAGCCGTGCGTCTTAACAGAGACTATTCACTTCGCCAAACAACACACAATCTCACCTATGTACATCCGGTGGTAGTCCTAAGCGGATGTTCGAGCGTAGCGAGTTACAGCCGCTTATCCCTGAGCGAAGCAAAGGGGTTCTGTGGATATTATACCCACCTACTTCGCCAAA
>JAUUYJ010000123.1 GCA_030588275.1 Candidatus Zixiibacteriota bacterium
ATACTCCTGGCCAGCCAACTTCAAGCGATCCGTTAATGGTGACAACTATGATTGAGGCGGCCTTTGTCCCACTTTCAGTTGCGTTGGTTGTAGATACCGGAGACGGAACATTCATGATGGCAATGGATTTGGACAGCTCTGATGCTAACGGGTATTTCTATTACCAGGCAACTATCGCCCCGATGCCTGAAAATACCGCCGGGGACTATTATTTGGATATAAATATTGATGCCGAAACATCGATCTTTGACCCACCTCTCGCTCCCGCTATTCTATACCAATTCTCAGTCTCTGGAAGCGAGTCGTTTGTTTGTGGTGATGCCAACTCTGATGCCCGAGTTAATGTCGGTGATGCCGTCTTTATGGTCAATTTTGTCTTTAAGGGGGGTGCAGCACCGATTCCCTATGAAGCGGGAGATGTGAATTGCGACGGCGTTTCCAATGTCGGTGATGCTGTCTATTTGGTCAATCATATCTTTAAAAATGGTGCGGCACCTTGCGAGGCCTGCCAGTAAGACATTTTGTAAATTAGTTTAGTAAAACAGGAAAACGGCCTGCCGAAAATGCAGGTCGTTTTTATATCTGGTATCTTCCCAATCATATATTTGCCGGGCTGTGCAAGCTGTCGGGATGGTTCCTGTCGGGCGCAGGAAGCGGGAAGCGACAAAACAGACTTAGCGACCTTCCCGTCCGCTTGACAAATCTTAATTATGCTTTAATTTGCAGGTACGAAGTCATCTATTTGATTCTGGAAATAATTTGATTTATCGATTGCGTACATTATGGCTGTGTCTTTTGACTTGCTGTATCTTTTTGGCCGGACCAGCTTTGGCTTCGCACCATTCTGATATTAATTCCAATCGTGATACGACCTATTTGCCGTATTCAGCGGTCACGATCCAGGAGGTTAATAATGGACCTATTGCCAAGCCAATGTCCAATAGAATACAGGTCATAACTCCTGATATTTTTGGAATCAGCGAGGGAGTTTACGCTTTTGGGTATAATCCTGCTTTAAACATGGACAATCCGGCCATAATCGGGCTCAGGCGATTTTCAGACAAGTCCGTTATAGACGATAGCCCGATCAGATTGATTATTAACGATTGGCTTGTTTATTTTGACCGTTCATTGGAGCAATCGGGGATGGTCGGAGGTGGCTACAAAAACGATTCCGCTTTTGCTTTTAGACTATTACCCGATCTTGATAGTGTTGCCTATCTGTTTTTAGCGACTGGAACCGATCGTACCGGTGATGGACGTTGGGAACCAGAACTGAATGTACTGTTAATTGAGGATTATGATTTTGATGGACATCAGGAGGCGTTTATATATATCAATTCGGCACGGGAGATGTATCCTCGGCAGTTATGCTGTATAGAAGTAGAGACGATGCGTCTGGAATGGACCCTTCCAATAGCCTCAATATTGTCTCCAATGAATTTTCATACTACTAACGATTCAGTCAACCCGGCAGTTATCTTTACAACCTACAATCCTAAACAGGGAGCAATTGATGAAAATTTTTCCGACCTCTTTGGGTATCTGGCTATTGTCAATTCAAGGGGGGAACTAACCTTTCAAAAAATCACCGGCATTGATCATATTGGTGCCAGAATTATCCCAACCGGTGAAGAGGGCACTTTCTTTATAACTCATGCGGAAGATTTTCTCGAACCAGATCAGGTCGAAACTAACAGCGTCGGATCATCCATTTACTATATAAGTAAGATTGATCGGAAGGGCCAACCCCTTATGTCTATAACCTCCGAGATTCGACCGATAAATATAATGATTACGGAGTGCGACAGCGTTCCGGCCAGTCTCTTTGTGGGGTATGATAACAACCGGGTTGTTATTTACGATTATGATCTCATTCCGAGTGATACTATAAGGGGTGTTCGTTTAGGTGGCTATCAGGGCCAGATCCAGATTAAGGGGGTAGATCATCCCGGACTTTTATTCAATGACGGTATTTATTCGCATCAATTAGAAAGGCTGGCCGCTTTTGTACCATCACTTGGAAATGTTCAGGTGTTGTCAACTGACAGCCTCGGTAACGCTGAAGTTATCGGGTCTGGTAATGGAAATTACTACAGAATCGCCCGAATTGTTCGGCGGGACTTCATCGACTTAGTTACTATTTTTTATGTAAAGTATCAAAATATATTTATAAGTAGCATGGTTGTTTTATTGGTCACTTTAGTTATTATGAATTATTATCGTCGCCGGAGTAGTGCCAATCTGATTACAATTGCGCTTCAAAAAAAGGAGATTGAGGCGACTCATGGACAGCTTAATGCGGCTCTGAATGCTCTTCCGGATATCATGTTTGAGATTGACCGGGCCGGTTTAGTTTATCTTTTGCGTATACCTCAGCCGGAAATGTTTAATCTTCAGCCGAGAAACTACATCGGTAAAAGGCTTGCTGAAGTATTCAGCCCGGAAGCGGCTGAAAGTATTCTGGATGCAGTCGAAGTAGCCTCAATTAGTGGTCGCTTCAGTGGTGCTTCATTTTCTGTGAAGATATCAGGTGAGACCAAGTGGTATGATCTGTCGATAGCCGCCAAGGGAAAAATCGAGAACCTGGATTGCCACTATATTGTTCTGGCCCGCGACGTCACCGACCGAAAAAAAACGGAAGATGCCTTAAAAGAGAGTGAAGAAAAATATCGAAATCTGATTGAGCTCTGTCCAGACCCGGTCGTGATCCTGCAGGATGGTATACACAAATTAGTTAACCAAGCATTTTATAGAGTATTTGGATACGATGAGGAAGATTTCAATAATGGATTAGTCTTTTATAAACTGGTGCAGGAAAAGGATACTTCGATAGTGCAGGATCGTCATCGGGCCGTTTTGGAAGGAACGAAGATTTCAACGAACTTTTCTATTGATTTGGTTACTAAGGATGGTCGTGTAATACCGTGTGAAACATCTTCCGCGACGGTTAACTATCTTGGGGCAACAGCGGATCTGGTTATTGTTAGAGATATCTCTGAAAGGAAACGGGTTGAAGATGCTCTTAGGGAAAGCGAAGCGAAATATCGGAATCTGATTGAGCTCTGTCCCGATCCGGTTGTGATCTTGCAGGATGGTATTTATAAATTGGTCAATAATGCTTTTTATCATGTCTTTGGATATGATGAGGAGGATTTCAGAAAGGGGCTTAGTTTTTTCAGGCTGGTTCATGAAGAAGATGTTTCAAAAGTACGAGACCAGTATCAAGCTCGTTTGGCAGGTGAAAAAGTCTCCGATAATTTCAATATTGAGCTGATCGCGAAGAATGGAGATTTCATTCCATGTGAGACCTCAGCCGCGGCTATTCAATACTCGGGGAAACCGGCTGATCTGGTTATTATTCGTGATATTTCCGAAAGGAAAAAAGTTGAAGAGGCTCTGGCCATCAGCGAGCGAAAATTCCGAACACTGGCTGAAGAACTTCCCAATATTGTATTCATCAGACAGGGGGGGGCGATTGTTTACGCTAATCAAATTAGTGAGACGCTTTTAGGATATAGTCGTGAGGAGTTTTACTCCCCTGACTTCAATTTTCTCGACCTTGTTGCTCCACAATCTTTGGAGATAGTCAAACTGAATGTTGCTCGCCATGCTCGAAACGAAGAGGTTGAGCCGTACGAGTATGCGCTTATTGCAAAAGATAATAGTATAGTCGAAGCGATCCTGACAACTCGTCTGATTGAGTATGACGGGAAACCAGCCGTTCTTGGGATCAGTACCGATATCTCAGAGAGAAAACGGGCCGAAAAGAGGCATAAACTTTTATCCTCGGCAGTGGAGCAAAGTACCGATGGTATTGCGGTTGTTGATAAAAAAGGGAAATTGATTTTTCTTAATTTGGCTTTTGCTTCCATGCATGGATATACTCAGGAAGAGTTGATTGGCAAAAATTTATCTATTTTTCATAATGAGGACCAGATGCCCGCAGTCAAAGCGGCCAATGAACAGATATTATCAAAGGGGACATTTGCCGGCGAACTTTGGCATGTTCACAAAGATGGAACAGCTTTTCCATCGCTGATGCACAATTCGGTTTTGAGAGATGAACTGGGGGAGGTCATCGGCATTATTGGAACGATGCGTGACATCACCGATATCAAAGCGACTGAGGGGGCTTTGATAAAAGCTCATCAGGACCTTAAGATCGGAGCTGAAAAAGCCTTGCAATTAAGTGAGAAGAAGTATCGCCTGCTTGTCCAAAACGTTCGTGCGGCTATTATTGTCATTGATCGTGATGGAAACTATCTGTTTGCCAACGAAGTTGCCTCACGGGATGCCGGGAAACCGCTCAATCAGTTTGTCGGTGAGACATTGTGGGATAATTTTACCCCGGAGATTGCCGATCAACATTTGGCCCGGGTAAGAGGCGTGATTGATACCGGGGAGGATTTTATGGAAGAAATTCAGATGTTCGTCAGAAATGCTCTGCGCTGGTTTGAGGTTAACGCCCATACTTTTGCCGATGAATCCGGGAAGGTAAACTCGGTGATGGTCATTGCCTACGATATCAATGAACGGAAAGTAGCGGAAGAAAAGGTCAGAGTTAATGAGCAGGATAAATATGAGCAGGCCAAGTATATCGCCGGTGGAATCGCCCATGAAATAAACAACTCGCTTTGCCCAGCGTTGATCTCATTGGACAAGTTGGGTCAGCGTCTTGAACTGGCCGGCGAATCGGAGATGGCCCGCAATCGAGATCTTTTGGCGTTAAGCGAAACGGCCGTTAGGCGAGCAATTAATATGACCGACCTGGTGACCGCATACTCTCGACTGGAATCTGAAAAAACGGATAGAGAGGTTGTCCTCAAACAAATTATTGATCGTGTCGTTGCTGATAATGCCCACCTGATAAATAAAATCTCAGCCCGGATAAGGATCGCAATTGATGAGCAGATTTCGATTACGGCCCACTCTGACCATATCTACAGCCTCTTTAGCAACCTAATGATTAATTCTCTGGAAGCGGCGGAAGAGAGGAGTGCTATCGAAATCTCAATCTCATCCTTGAAGGAAAACAACCATCTTCGGATCGAATTCTCCGATAATGGACAGGGGATCGCACCCGATATTCTGCCTCGTATTTTCGATGTCTTCTTCAGCACCAAACCAGCAACCGGAACCGGACTTGGTTTGGCCATGTCCAAAAAAATAGTTGCCCTCTATGGGGGAGAGATTACGGTTGAATCGGAGTTGGACAAGGGATGCAAATTTATTATCTTATGGCCTCAATCTAATTAGAAATATCGAGAAGAAATTGCTAGAAGAAAAACCGCATATCCTGATTGTTGATGATGATCCGCTGGTGTTGGATTCATTGAACCAGGTCTTCATGGACGATTATATCGTGGCCAAGGCTTCATCTGGGTTGGAAGCGATTGAACAGGTCAAAAAGGGAACCGACCTTGGCGTAATTATTCTGGATATCAGAATGGCGGGGATGGATGGGTTTGATACCGCCGAACAGATAAAAAGAATTGATCCTCGAATTCCAATCGTATTTTATTCAGGCTATCCGGGCGATTTCACCGACGGTCAGATTGATCGGGATTACCAGCCGTTCGACTTCGTCATGAAAAATGAAGCCCCCTCACGACTAATACGGACCGTTCATAACGCTGTCAAGATGCATAACCTGCAGTCAGGAAAGGGCGATCTTGTCAGTCTGGCCAAAGATGAGTATGGCATGGTTGGACGTTCTCACAAAATGCTGGATGTTTTTGAAACCATCGAAAATATTTCTCCGACCGAATCCAAGGTAATGATTTTGGGCCCGACCGGGAGTGGAAAGGAACTGGTGGCGCGGGCAATTCATGCTAAAAGTCGTCGCCAGAGTCGTCCTCTGGCAATTCTCAACTGTAATCATAAGCCGGCTGATTTGATTGAATCGGAACTTTTTGGACATTTAAAAGGATCATTTACCGGGGCAGTGATTGATCGCCTGGGACTGTTTGAATATGCCGATGGCGGAACGGTTTTTCTCGATGAAATTGGTGATCTTGATATGAATTCCCAGACAAAACTGCTTCGTGTGATCGAAACCGGGGAGATGCGAAAAATTGGTGCCCCCGATTCGATTAAGGTCGATGTCAGAATTCTTTGCGCCACACACCATCACTTGGGGCGGATGGTTGAGGAAAAGCGCTTCCGGGAAGATCTGTTTTACCGCTTGAAAGGGGTGACGATATCTTTGCCCCCGCTTGAGGACCGTCGGGAGGATATTCCTGATCTGATCGATTATTTTATGGAACGGCATTGTAAGTCGAGTGGGATTCCCTTAAAAATTATGGAGCCGACCGCTCGTGACCTGATGATAGAATATGAGTGGCCCGGCAACGTCAGGCAACTCAAAGATACTATCGAAGCGCTGGCCAATCTAACCCCTTCGTCATATATAAGCCGGAGGGAGGCTGAGGCGTTTTTGGAGTACGATATTGTCTCGTCCCATACCAGGGGTACCTATTCAGATCAAATTCGGGCCGCAAAGAAGACAATTATTGTCAAGGCGCTGGCTCGTAACTATTATAATATCTCTGCCGCCGCCCGCGAACTCCAGATTGACCGATCAAATCTGCATAAGTTAGTCAAAGATCTCGGCTTGAATGTGGGTAATAATACCACGCAATAATCTCTCGTTGTTGTAAAGTCGCCACAGAGATAAATCTCCAAATCCATCCAATCATTTAAACTGTTGTTGTGTAAAGGTTTAAATTATTTAGTTGCTGGGGTATTTGGGCATGGAAATTGATATGTAATGTCTGAGACTTAGGGGATCTGTCACATTGATTGGCAGGGATAGACTTTGCAGCGTGGCATAACAATAGATAAGAAGCTGTAAGATAGAAGTAAGGGTTGAAGTTGATGTAAATAAGGGGTCTGGTCATTTCTGAGAGGGGGAATCTTTGGAAATGGTCGTGGGGGGCAAGCAAACTCGGTCGGTTTTAACCGATTGAGCATGACTCGGCAGGGCGGGTGCTCTCCCTGCCGGGTTTTTTTATGCAAATTTCTCTGTTTTTCTATCCTGACATGTTCAAATCAAATCTAAGAAAATGGTTAAAAAGGTTGATTTTACGCCACTAATCGCTATATTAAGACAGCTTACTTCATAAAATTAATTTGGGAGTCGATTGATATCAATATCTTCCAAAATCCTTATCTTGCTGGGATATCAAAGAGCCGATACATAATAATGAACATATTGTCATCCATTGATGAGATGATTTGCAATATTTCATAGCTCGGTTGACACCTGCTATGAATTTGGGAGGAGTGCATGTCGAATTATCTGAGTCGAGGAATTATTATTTCAGGGCTTTTTTTACTTCTATCAGGGATGGTAATTGCATCCGATGTCCCGAGGAGTGGGGCAACTCTTGTCCCAAAAATAAATCCTCAGGCCGAGCGGTATAATGATGCAATGGTTATACCGGGGCATCAGCCAGCTTCCCAGAAACCATCCAATCTTATTC